>CAYYNP010000051.1:0-41086 GCA_964472545.1 uncultured Planctomycetaceae bacterium
GCTGCCGCCCCCGGCTTGTTTCCCTGTGGGGGCCACATCGGGAGGACGTTCGGGTGCCATGCCCACGCTCGCGTGGGCATGTTGATTAAGCTCTCGGCATGCCCACGCGAGCGTGGGCATGGCACCCAGCTTGACCGGTGGGTGAAGATCACCTATCATCGGACATTCACCGTCTGCGCTCGGGAGGCGAGGTATGCCAATTCACGAACTTCACCTGAAGAACTTGGGACCGTTCGACGAGATCGAGTTCGAGTTCGATCCGCAGGTCAACGTCTTCGTTGGACCAAATAACACGGGCAAGTCAACGGTGCTCTTGGCGGTCGCGCAGGCCGTGGTGGCACGCTTCTTCTTCCCGAGGAAACTGTGTCGTAGCAGGGAAACGGAAATCGAAGTGCGTGGTGAGATCGACGGCGTGAGCATACGTTGCTCTGGGCCGATTCCGGGGCCAGCGTTCGGCATGGACGACAAGAAGCCGTTCTATCCGCTACTTGACAAGGTCGGGTTTGGCTGCCTAATTCCCGCTCTTCGCTCCAGCACGGATTACCGAGCAGAAGCCGCAGTCGGCAAGAGGCCGGCCGGGAGTGGCTTCAAGTTGGCCGAATCGGATGCACTCACTCAGCCAAACGCCTCAATGGTTCGTGACGAAGCGATCATCCAGAAGATAATCAACCTCGACTATCGGAGCTACCGCGAGAGAAACCCCGCCGTTAGGCAGGCCCTGGACAAGATCGCCGAACTGGCGTCCGAGATTACAGAGGGCTTTCCGATCCAATTCGCCGGCGTTGCCGAAGACAAAGACGGGCTCTATCCGCAGTTCGAAACGCCCGACGGCAAAGTGCCGCTGAATGTCCTCAGCCAAGGCACCCAATCGATCATCCAATGGCTAGGGCTTCTGCTGATCGGATACGCTGAGCGCTACGACTTCCCCGAGACGCTCGACGACAAGCCGGGCGTGGTGATCATCGACGAGATTGACGCCCACATGCATCCCTCGTGGCAGCGGCGGATTCTGCCGACGCTCTCGCGGAGCTTTCCGAGCTTGCAGATCTTCTGCTCGTCGCATTCTCCGTTCGTGCTGGCCGGGCTGAAGGCGGGGCAGGCGCAGTTGCTCAAGCGAGACGCCAAAGGCAAGGTGACCGTGTCGCGCAACCCGACCGACCTGATCGGCTGGTCGATGGACGAGATCTTGCGGAACTTCCTCGACGTCACGAACCCGACCGATCTGCAAACGGCCGAGAACATCGAACGCTTGCAGGAACTCCGCGGCAAGTCGCGGCTGACGAAGAAGCAGAAAGAGGAGTTGGAGCAACTCCGCGAGACGCTCGGCCGCGATCTGCTGGCAGGGTCGCCGGAGGGCGAGGTCGAGCGGCTGGCGGAGAAACTCCGCAGCGCCGCCGCCGATTCCAATGGCCCACGCAAGCGCGCACCCGCCAAGAAAACGGCCAAGAAGACGAAGAGTTCGTCATCGCGCACCCGACGTACCAAGGCCACGCGAAAATAGGGGCAACGCCGATGCACTTCGTCGATCGTGGGCCCGAGCCGGGTGGGCTGAAAGCGTATCGTGACAAGCACACGCCGAAGTGGGTGCGTCACTACGCCCAAGGAACTGGGCAGAAGCCAGACGATGCGCATTGGAGGAAGTTCCACGCGGAACTCGAAGCAGCCTTCTGCGGGCTTTGCGGCTATTGCGAAATCGAAGTCCGCTGCCAAATCGACCACTTCCGCCCGAAGAGCCGATTCCCGGAGCGCGTCTACCAGTGGTCAAACCTCGTCTACGCCTGCGCCACCTGCAACATCTTCAAATCGGAGAAGTGGCCGCGGACGGGCTATGTCGACCCGTGTGCCAGGACGCGGACGACGCGCCCCGAGGAGTACTTCACCTTCGACACGAAGACCGGCGAGATTCTGCCGCGAGACGGTCTGCCGCCGCCGCGCCGACAGCGGGCCCTGACGATGATCCGGGACCTGAAGCTCAACGGCATGCATCTTCTGAAAGCACGCTTGAGATGGGTCAGGATGATCGCTGAGGTTCTTTGGGTCGACGACCCGACCGACTCCCAGCAAGACAGTTTCGTCCAGCACCTGGCGGCGAGAGACTGTCGGTTCTCGAGCATCGCCCGTGTCTTCCTGACACAGCGCGGTTATCGAGTTTCCTGACCGCTCGCCCTCTCAGCTTGGTCGCTACATCGCCACGGACGACGTCCCGCAGGCTCGCACCGCCACTCGCCACTCCTCACTCCCGGCTCCCAACTCCCAACTCCCCGCCCCCCGCTCTCCCCAACCCCTGCTCACCCCGCCTCCCCACTCCCCAACCACCCGAAATCGATTTGCCTCCGGCCCACCACATCGGGTACGATGACAGTTGGCGGTGGGGTCATCGGGAGCTCGCGCCGCGTTGGGCGGACGATACGGGCCACCGGGGACTCCGCAGCCCGGGCCGAAGGGCAAGTAGGCCATCCGTCTGCGGGAAGTTGTCATGTCATCGACTCGAAGGCTTCCGTCGGCGTTGGATCGCCGGCTGGTGGCCGCGTTGGGCGCTACGCCCGCCGTGGCTTGTCGACCGTACGGCGCGCGTCGCCGGAATTCGTCGAAGTCGGGCTGGTCGGCCCTGACCCTCTCGGGGATCGTCCACGTCGTCGTGCTGATCCTGCTTTCGGCCTTCGTGTTTCCGATCGATTTGGGCGAGGTCGCTGCGCTGGTGGCCGAAATGCCGGCGGCGGAAGAAGAGCCGCCGCTGGAGCGGCTCGCCGCGACGATCGACGCCTCATTGGACGAGCCGCTGGACGTGGCGGCGCTGCCGACCCAGGTGGAATGCCCCGATCCGCTCGAGCTGTTTACTTTTGCCGACCCACAGTTGGCCGACTCTCTGCTCGTCGAACCGCTCGGGCCGCCCATCAAAGAATTGCCCCCCGCCGACGAGTTGATGCAGCAACTCGCCCCGGGCGAGTTCGATGGCTCGCTGCTGCCCTCGCTCGGCGAATTGGCCCGCCAAGGGGAAAAAGCCGGAGAGGGCGTCGCCGAGTATTTCGGCACGGTGGCCACCGGCAACCGGTTTGTCTACGTAGTCGATCGGTCCAACAGCATGGACGGCGCCCGCTTCAATCGGGCGGTGGCCGAGTTGCTGCGATCGCTGGATCGGCTGCAGCCGGACCAATCGTTCTACGTGGTGTTGTTTTCCGACGACATGCGGCGGATGTTCGACGAGCACGGGACCGAGCCGGAGATGCGTGCGGCCACGGCGGAAAACAAAGACCGGTTGCGAGGCTGGCTTGCCGGGGTCGCTACCGGCGGCGGAACCCACCCGAAGAAGGCCATCCGTTTCGCGCTTTCGCTGCGGCCCAGCGCCGTCTTCGTCCTTTCCGACGGCGAGTTTTCGGGCATCTCCGGCGCCGCCGGCGGTGACCTGTTGGCTGCCGGCTCGCCGATGAGAGATTTGGTCGGCCGCAGCGGTTCCGGCGGCGTGCCGATCCACTCGTTCGCCTACGAAGACCCCAGTTCCATGGCCAACATGCAGGCCTTGGCCGCGTTGACCGGCGGTAACTTTCGCTATCTCGCGCCCGCCGGAGCGGCCGGCGACGCCGTTGCGGTGCCGCCGGTGGCGGTCGCGCCGCCTCAAGGGCCGGTAGGGCCGCCGCAGCCGTCATTGCCGCAGCAACAGCAGGCCGGCCTCTTGTTGAGTCAGGCCGATAGCCTCCGCGACGCCGGCGACTATCGCGAGGCTCTGAGGCTGTATCGCGAGTTGGTGGCCCAATCCCCCACAACGCCCGCCGGGGAGGCCGCCCGCGGACGGATCCTCCGGCTGTATCAGGCGACGAGCATCTTCTGGGGAGGTCAAGGGGGGATGCGGTGAGCTTCTCGATCGACCTGGAGAGTCCCAACGTCGTCGCGCAGGCAAACGCCCGCCGGACGTCGCACGTCGCACTGCAAGCGGCCGTGCTGGCGCACCTAACGCTCGACCTGGTGCTGGTGCTCGGTCGCTGGTCATTCGGCCCGGTGGCGGTGGCGGCCGTGGCGGCCGTGCCGTTGGCCCAGGCCGGCCTGGCGGCGATCTGGTCGTGTGCCGCGCCGGTGCCGTCGTACGCGCGATTCTTGATCGCCACGGCCGCGACCGCCTGGGCATGGTTCGTGGCGGTGGCGGTGTTGCCCGCCGTTGCCATGCCCGGGGCAGCGTCGGCGGCTTGGGCCGTCGCTTTCGCCACCCAAACCGCCGTCATTCTAGCCGCGGTTGCGTTGTGCTCGATCTGGCGACAGGTTCGTCCGCCACGAGACCCGGGAGCCGACGGGCGACCGGCCACTTCGCTGCAGTACGGCGTCGGCTCGTTGTTGGCCTGGACCACAGCCGTGGCCCTGTTGTTGGGGCTTTGGCAGACGGCTTCGGCCGTTTTTGGCTGGCACGCCAACGTGGTCGAGTGGCCCTTCTTCCGCCTCTTGCCGGTCATCGGCATCTTCAGCGCCGTCTACACGCTACTGGTCGTGCTTTCGCTGGCGCGGCGGCGGTGGATTGCCGCCCGAGTGCTGGCCGCCGCCGGCACGATCGCGGCCCTGGCGTACTTCTTGCCGGACGCGCTGGCTTGGCTGTTTGTCGACACCGGAGGGCTGTCGCACACGTCGGCGATGGTCATGGCCGGAACCCAGACCGCCCTGCTGTATCTGACGTTGTTCTGTGTACCCGCCGGCCAGCGTTGGCAATGAGGCCGGCACGGCAGCGGGGCACTCGCGCTGCCGTTGCTCTGCCGTACGCCGACCGCTTGCCGAAAGGCGCCCCACCTGACAGAATCTCAGCATGGCACCGATGCAACTGCCCACGCACGCACCCCGTATCCGTCGCGGCCGCGGCGCCGCGCTGCTGGCGATCGGCGGACCGGTCTGCTATGGCGGGGGGCTGGCCGTGGCCGCGGTTTGCGATGGGCGGTCGCCGGACGTGGTAGCCTGTTTCGATCCGGCGGGCGTCGATGAGCTGACGTTTGTGCGTGCCGTGGCCGCCGTGGCGATGGGCGTCGGGGCCGTGGGGATGCTGGTGCTGGTGCCGTGGATGCTGGGCACACGATTCTTGGCGGCCTTTCGCCGCTTTCGCACCACGGCCGGGGCCTGGTCGTTGGCGCTCAATTCGGCCGCGCTGGTGGCCGTCTTTCTGCTGCTGCGAAACACGTTGGGCATCGACCGCGTCAACGTGTTGGCAACGTGGTTGGGCTGGACGGCCGTGTTGCTGCGGCTCAGCGTAGGGCAATGGCCTTGGGGTGACCGGTGGCTGAGGAAAGGGGGGCCGGGACAAAGCGTGGGGTGGCTGGGGCAAAGCGCAGCGGTGCCCCAGGAGAGCACGTCGTCCGGGCCGGGGGTACAAAGGGGCCATGGTGCGTCAAGACGCACCCTACGTCTTGCCCCGGCCGCCCTGTGCATAGGCCTGGCCGCCGTGCTGCTGGGCGTTGTGCTCTTCGCCGGCGAGCACTTCGTGCAGTGCTTCAACGGCGACGGTACCGAGACGTTCCAGCTTGCCCGCAGCCTGCAAGAGAACGTCTTGCCGTCGTGGGAACTGGAGACGACCGACCAGTTCGGCGCAGTGGTGGTCAACCCGTCGCTGATCAACTCGTATTGGACCTGCGCGTTTCAGCTTCTGTTGGGCGAGGGCGAGTTGGCCACACGGCTGCCGTTTTGGATTTGGTGGACGGGCATCTTCGCCGTGGGCGTTTCGATGGCTCGGCCGGGCCGAACGCGACGGGCTTGGCCGGCGGCGATTCCCTGGGCGGCGTTGCTGTTGCTGATGGCGCTATGGTACACGTTCTACGTCGGCTACTACCCCTACGTGACCGATCCGGCCAATCCCGGCGTGACCGACGGCCTGTTCACGCTCTGGCTGCTGCTGGGCCTGAATTGCCTTCGCCGCCGCGACCCGGCCGGTTGGGTGGTGATGACCGTAATGGCCTCGCTGGTGCTCTACGCCGGGCCGGTGATGTTCGTGCTCACCGCAGCCGCAGGGCTCGTCTGGCAACCGCTGCCGCGGCGCGTGATGCTCCGCTGGGGGCTCACCGGCGTCTGCGTACTGCTGCTGATCCTGCTGGGCTATCTGGCGTTCGCCCAACTGCACGGCCTGTTGCCGGGTTGGATCGAGACGATCCGCGACGAATACGTGCAGAAGCATCTCGTCGCCGGGCCGCGGGGAACGACGGGACTCCTGTTCGTCGGCTACTTCCTGCTCGGCTGCGGCGGCGTGGCGGCGTGGGGGATGGTCGAGCCATTTCTAGCACGCAGTGGGGTGGCTGGGACAAAGCGTAGGGTGCGTCTCGACGCACCATGGCCACTCGCCTGGCGCCGAACCGTCGCCACGATGACGCTCGCCTACTTGGCAATGATCCTCGGCTCGGTCGACAAGAACCTGCACTATCTCGGCCCGTTGCTGCCGCTGTGTCTGGTGCTCTTTCTTGCCGGCGGCCGTCGCACGACACATGCCGAGCAAGCCAACGTGCCTTGGCGCCCGATCGCCGCCGCGCTCGGGTTGCTCGCGAGCATCGTCCTCTGCTGGCCCACCTCGCGTTCGCCGTTCACACTCAACCGCCAACTCGGCGCCGCCACCACCTTCCAGACCGACTCTTACGAAGAGGCCTGCCGTTGGGCCCGCATTACGCACCATCTCTACGACACCGGCCGCCAATCCTGGTGGCTCAGCCAACACACCTGGGTCGACTATTCGCAACTCGACGCGAATCCGTGGCCACCTCGCCCGCTGCTGGTTACAGATGACCCGAACCCGCCGGCGGGATACGCACTCGTCTTTCGCACGCCGGACGGCGTCGGCCTCTACAGCGACGATCCGCAATGGACCGAGTGGCTGAGGACCCGCTCGCCGCCTCCGTCGGAAGCCAGATTCCCTTGGGTCCTTCGGCCGATCGCGATCAAGACGCGTCCGCAGAAGAAGGCCGGTTGACCCGATCACCGGTTGATTTCCACGTCCGGCAGGGCCTGCTGGAGTTGCTGCACGCCCTCGTCGGTAACCTGTGTTCCCCAGAGACTGAGATACTCCAGCCGCTTCAGTGTCTTCAAGTGCTCCAGTCCGGCATCGGTAATCGGCGTTTGCATGATGGAGAGAAACTCCAGGCGCGTAAGCGTTTTCAGGTGTTTCAGGCCTGCGTCAGTGATCGGTACGCCACTCAGGTCGAGAGACTCCAGCCGCTCGAGTGTCTTCAAGTGCTCCAGCCCAGCATCCGTAATCTGCGCTTCCGAGATCGAGAGACGCTCCAGGCGCGTTAGCGTTGTCAGCCGTTCCAGGCCCGCGTCGGTGATCGGCGCGCCGTTCAAATTGAGCGACTCCAGCCGCGAAAGTTCGCTCACCAGCGCCAGATCGTCGTCGGTCGGCTTCCGCTGGCAGAACGAGAAATCGAGGCTCCAAACGCGCCCGCCGATTTCGGTCACCTTTGGGCCGAGGTGGTCCAACTTGGCCACGACCGCCCGTTCCGCCGCCGCGCGGCGCATGCGAATTCCCAGCCAACTAAATCCGGCACTCGCCACGAGCATCAACAGCAGCAGCGTCTTCAGGCTGAATTGCATGCGAAACCGCTGCACGTCCTCCGCAGGCGAGTCACCAGAGCCTCGTAGAGATGACTCGTTGGCTGTATGGAAGTCTGGGTTGAGAACCTGGCCCGACGCGTCGCGCAGTTCGACGAATTGGCCGAGGATTTCAGCGACCTCGTCGACCCGCTCCCGCGGAATCTTCAGCTTCTGATTTCCCATCCTGCATTGAACGAGAAGCGTACCCGGTTTGCTCATCCACTTGCAGTACTTGATTCGGTGCCAGCGTATTACAACGGCCGATGCCCCGAGCTCACACACGATGCCTCGTGTGCGAATCTCCGCATCGGTATGCCGACGGAGGAACAGGACTACCGGAAGTAAGCCAAAGATGGGGGCCATCATGATCCACATGATCACCGACACCGATTCCGGTTCCAGCGCGTCTGCCAGGATTAGAGCCAAGGGCACAAGGGGAAGCGTCGGCACGATCGACATCGCCAGGGCCACCGGTATCTGCCACCTCTTTCGCCGCGGCTGCGGGGCAAGCAGCAACTCGCCCGCGCTCCGCTGCGCTCTGGGGATTGCCCCGCGCATACAGTGAAACAAGAAGAACCAAAGCAGCACGATGGTCAGCATCGCGGCGGCGATCTCCATGACGGGCTCTCGGGCGGCGGGTCGGGGCGAAGCTCAGCGGCGCTACACAAAACGACAAAGGGCTGACGCCGGCCCAGCGAAGAACTCCCCAGTCGGGCACTCCCGAAGTGTAGGCTCTGGCCGCCGCAGGAACAACCCGTGCGGACGTGCCCTTTCCCACCACCGCAAGAGTCGTTACCCTCACGGTTGGAAGCGACCTGCGATTGAGAACATCATTGAGAACATCTCAGCCCGGGACTCTCACCACCAAACCCTCAACCCACACGACACGAACGCCCATGTTTCACAAGCTACTCGTCCTGATTCCCCTGCTGGCCTGTTCCTGCGGCGCGTTCCGTGCCGACGCGGCCGAGCCCGCCCGCCCCAACATCCTCTGGATCACCTGCGAGGACATCAGCCCGGACCTCGGCTGCTACGGCGACGCCTACGCGCGAACGCCCGTGCTCGATCGGCTGGCGTCGCAGGGCGTGCGATACACCAACGCCTATGGGATCACAGGCGTTTGTGCCCCGAACCGATCGTGCCTGATTACGGGCGTCTATCCGTCGACGCTCGGCAGCCACGACATGCGCTCAACCACGCGGCTGCCGGAGGCGATCAAGTGTTTTCCGGAGTATCTCCGCCGGGCCGGGTATTACTGCACGAATAACTCGAAGACCGACTACAACTTCCCCACGCCGGCGACCGCGTGGGACGAGTCGAGCAACCGAGCCCACTTTCGCAACCGCCCGGCGGGCAAGCCGTTCTTCGCCGTGTTCAACTTCACGGTCTGCCACGAAAGCCAGATCCGCCAACCGGACGCCGCCTTCTTTCGCAAGACGGCCCGGCTCAGCGAAGATCAGCGGCACGACCCGGCCAAGGTCGCCGTGCCGCCGTTTCATCCCGACACGCCGGAGGTCCGGCAGGATTGGGCCCGCTATCACGACCTGATCACGGCGATGGACTATCTGGCCGGCGACGTCTTGGAACAGCTAGAAGAGGATGGGCTGGCCGGCGAGACGATCGTGTTCTTCTTCTCCGACCACGGTGCCGGCATGCCGGGCTGTAAGAAGTGGGTTTGGGAATCGGGATTGCACGTGCCGATGATCGTGCGGTTCCCGAAGAAGTACCGCGATTGGGCGCCCGGCGACGCCGGCACCACGACCGATCGGCTGGTCAGCTTTGTCGACTTCGCTCCCACGGTGTTGAGCCTGGCCGGCGTGGAGATTCCCGCACACATGCAGGGCCGTGCGTTTCTCGGCCCGGCGGCGACCGCACCGCGAGAATACGTCTACGCCATCCGCGACCGCATGGCCGAGCGCTACGACACGGTCCGCGTGGTCCGCGACAAGCGGTTTCAATACCTGCGCAACTACATGCCGCACCGCACTTGGTCGCAGTTTGTCAGCTACACCGAAGAGATGCCGACGATGAAAGTCTGGCGGGCAATGGCCGGCCAGGGCAAGCTCGACGCCGTGCAGGCACGGTACTTCTCACCACAGAAGCCGACCGAGGAGCTCTACGACACGGCCGCCGACCCGCACCAGATCCGCAATCTGGCCGGCGATCCAAAGTACGCCGACGTGCTTCGGCGGATGCGGCGGGAAAGCGCCGCCTGGATGCTCGAAACACATGACCTCGGATTGCTGCCGGAATACGAGATGCATCGGCGATGCGCAGGTCGTACGCCGTACGAGCTGGCCCACGACGGCCGGTTGAACCCGCTGCCGCAGTTGATGGCGGCGGCCGATCTGGCCAACGCGCGCGACGCAGACCACCTAGATGATCTCTGCGCCTTGCTCCGCGACGAAGAGCCGGCCGTTCGCTACTGGGGCGCCACCGGGCTGATCGCTTTGGGCGAAGATGCCGCGCCGGCGGAGGGGGCCTTGCGAAAGGCGATCGCCGATCCGGCCCCCAACGTACACATCGCGGCCGCCGAGGCGCTCTGCAATCTGGGCCACGTCGACGACGCCCTGCCGATATTGATCGCCGGGCTGAAGCACCCCACGCCATTCATCCGCCTGCGGGCGATCAACGTGCTGGATCGGCTTGGCCAGCGGGCCCGGCCTGCGCTGTCCGCCATCCGTGAAGCCAAGCCGACTCAGAAGAGCCACGTGAGCGACTATCTCGGCCGCATGGTCGACTACGTACCGAAGAAGTTCACGACAGAGCAACAGCCCCCTAGCCGGTAACGCCCTGCGCGGCCGCGGCGTGGGTCTTTTGAGACTGTCGGCCAACGACTTCTCCGGCACGTTCAACCGCAGCACGGGGGCGAAGTCGGCAAATTCCTGGTCGATCTGTTCTAGCAACTCCCCAACCAGCCGGGCTGCTTCCAGGTCAAGATCGACGCCGGCGACAACGGGTCGTTCGACGAGATCTTCACGTACAACTACATGGAACTGGCCGGCTACGACGACAACGGCCAAGAGGCGTTTGCGCTTCAGATCAGCGGCTCGACCGACGACGACACGTTCATCGTCGAGGCGCTGCCCGGCGCGGAGCAACTCGGCCGCCACGAGACCAGCGGCACCTGGAGGTCGCTCTTCAAGCCGGGCCGGATCGGCATCGACGAAGGCGGCGGGGGTACCGACGAGTTGACGATCGACGGCTCGTCAGACGACGATACTCTGCGGGCGTACCACAACTCGGTCACGCTTGAGGCCCACGGAATCGAAATCGTGGGGACCGGGTTCGACGAGGTGACGGTCAAAACGACCGGCGGCCTGGGCACGGCCCACCTCTACTACCAAAACGGCTCGACCGCGCTGGAGACGGCGTACAACTCGGCCCGGCTCTACTCCGGCACCACCTGGTCGAACACTGCGACCGGCTTCGACACCGTCTATCTGCACAACACCGGCACGCCGGCCACCGTGCCCGACTTCATCAACTACGACCTCTACACCGTCCACCCGAACAACGTCTTCTTCTGGGACAAGGACTCCTGGTGGAACACCAACGGCGACCGGAAGTGGGGTGAGGCCCCGGTGTATCCGGAGACGACGGACAACAATCGGTGGCTGGAGTTCGATGGGGACATTTCGACAGACTACCCCGACGCCACGGAGCACCAGGCGGTAATCGACCGCGGGCGAGTGACACTCGACACGGCCGTCGACGTGGACAGTCTGCTGGTCGTGGAGGCCGACCTGGTCGTGGAGGCCGATCTCGAGGTAGGCACCACGCTCGCACTGGAGCAGGGGGCCGGGCTGCGGGTAACGGCCGGCGCGGACCTCGAGATCGGCGACGTGGTGTCGATCGAGCTGGCCGACCGGCTGACCGAGGCTCCCGAGGACGACGGGGGAGAGGCACCCGGGCGGATGATCACCACGGCGGGAACGGTGACCATACCCGTGGCACCCGCGGGCACGGTCGACCTGTCCCTCTCGATGAGCGTGGTCGACGAGGACAACCTGGGCAACACGGTTGAGTATCCGCTGATCGTGGCCACCGGCTCCGGCTCGTTCGACAACCAATTCGCCACCGCGCCGCCCACCTCCGGCGTAACCAGCCACATTGGCGTCGGCGCCTTCTTCCGCGGCCTGGACTACACGGGCACCGGCCCCTACACGAAGGTCGAAGCGGACGTCTACATCGCCGGCGGCGGCGACGGCAACGGTGACGGGCGCGTAGACGGCCAGGACATTAGTAAGCTGGTCACCCACTTCAGCAGGCCGGGCGATCCGCGCGACCGCGTCTGGACCGAGAACGACACGGCCGGCGGCTCCCTCGGCCGTGGCGACGGATTCGTCGACGGCCAGGACATCACCGACCTGATCACGAACTTCACCGGCGACCCGGGACCGCCCGAGTCGGCACAAGGCGGCGGGGGGCCTTCGCTCAGTGCGGCCGCCTGGGACGAGGCGATCAAACAACTCATCGAAGAGCAGGACAACGGCGGCGGCGCGATGGAATCGAGTTCCGGCTCGGCCTCGGCGGTCTACGACGACTCGACCGGCGAGATCGAGATCACCGTCGACTCGGTGCTCTGCTGGGTCCTGGTCAGTGCGGACAACATCACCGGCGACGATCTGGCCGACCTCGACGAAATCCTGCCTTACGGCAGTGCCTACAATCTGCTCACCCGCCACGAGGACGCGGTGGGCGAGGCCAGCTTCAGCGCTACGATGACGTACTCGGCGCTCGACCTCGGGGCGATCGCCGCCACGGGGCTTGAGACGACCGACTTCGTGCTAGAGTTCGTCACCGGCTACGGCGAGCCGCTCGAGTACGGCACGATCACGCTGGCGGGCGGGGAATCGGCCTCCGGCGGATCGGCCTTCGTCGGGCTCGATGACTCGGCCGCGCAGGGAGCCTCTTCCGGCGGAGATTCGCGAGATGAGTCGGCCGGGTCGACAGAGAGCGTGTTGGTACTTACCGGAACGGGTGAGTAGAATAGAGAATGGGGTCGGTGTGCGGACATCGGCGCAGGAGAAGGAACGATGAAAGGCAACGAACCGAGTCTCGAGCGACGGCTTCTGGTAGCCGTCACGCTGCTGCTCTCGATCGGGCTCGCATCTGATACGCAGGCCGGCGTACTGCGGGCCTGGGGGCACGGTTCCAAAGGGCAGTTGGAGATACCGGCCGGCAGTGACTTCGTGGCCGCGCAGGGTGGGGCAGGTCTTGGTGTGGCCTTGAAGGCCGATGGCTCGCTGGTCGCCTGGGGTCGCGACGGTTCGTGGATCACCGACGTGCCCCCGGGCGGCGGCTTCGTCGACATCTCGCTGCATCACTCGCATGTCATGGCGCTGCGGCAGGACGGCTCGCTGGCGGCCTGGGGGAACAACAACGACGGTCAAACGGTCGTCCCGGCCGGAGATGACTTTGTGGCGGTTGCAGCAGGCCACGACCACAGCTTGGGTCTGAAGGCCGACGGGTCGATTGTGGCGTGGGGCGATCACTTCCACGGTCAGGCAACCGTGCCGCCGGGGAACGACTATGTGGCGGTTGCGGCCGGGCGCTGGTCGAGTCTGGCGCTGCGGGCCGATGGCTCGCTGGTCGGCTGGGGGATAGAACATGCGAGTGTGCCCTCGGGGAACGATTACGCGAAGATCGCCATGGGCAATGGCTATTCAGTGGCGTTGCGCGACGACGGCTCGCTTGTTGCTTGGGGCCTTGACGATTGGGGCCAATTGGACGTTCCGTCGGGTAACGACTTCGTGGACATTGCCGCAGGCCATACGCACAGCCTCGCCCTGAGAGACGATGGCACGGTCGTCGGCTGGGGCACGAATTCCTACGGCCAAGCCACCCCGCCGCCGGGCAACCAGTACCTCGCCATCGCCGCCGGCGACGGCTTCTCCTTGGCCGTTGTCGTCCCCGAGCCCTCCACACTTGCGACGCTGCTGGTCTTCGGCCTCACCGCGGCAGTGGCCCTGCTCTGCCGCCGGCGCCAAAGAGCAGCGTAGTCCCGGCAGCGTTCTAACCGGTAACGCCCTGCTCCGTCGCCGCGTGGATCTCTTTGAAGCTGTCGGCCAACGACTTCTCCGGCACGTTCATCCGCAGCACGGGGGCGAAGTCGGCGAATTCCTCGTCGATCTGCTCGAGCAACTCGCCGACCGCCGGGCTGTCGGCCGGACGCACCTTGTCGTAGTAGTTGGCGAACATGCCGTGCTCGGCCCAGCCCGGGTCGCCGATCGTCGGCAGCAACGCCGACATGGCCACGGCCAACTTGCCCGGCTCGGTGACGGCGGAGTCGACCCAGCGGTCGACGGCCAGATGGTCTTCGATCAGCACGGCGCAGTTTTCCGGCAGGCTCCACTGGCGGGCCATCATGCCGGCGGCCTCGGCGTGCGTCCAGCCGAAGACGTGGTCCTCGAGCATCGAGAGCCGCACCCGATGGTTCGATTGCTCCCGCGCGCCGAACAGTCTGTCGTACGCCTTGGGCACTTGCTTGGCCAGCAGCGGCACGGCCATGTCTTGTAGCAAGGCGGCCGCAAACGGCTCTTCGGCCTCGTCCAATCCCAGCACTTTGCCCATCGCCCGGGCGAACAGCGCACGCCGCAAGGAGTCCTGCCAGAGCACCTTCAGATCGAACGCACCGCATTTCGGATCGGGGATCAGGCTGAAGACGGCGCTGTAGAGGACGAAGTTCTTGATCGTGCGCACGCCGACCAGCGTGATCGCCTGGCGGACGCTGGAGATTTCATGGCGGAAGCCGAAGTACGACGAGTTGACGAACCGCAGCACCTGCACCGTGAGCCCCGGGTCGGCCTCGATGGGGATGGCGTACTCGGGCGGGCCGGCAGAAGGGTCCTTGGAGATCTCCAGCAGCCCGATCGCGCTTTGGGGCATGGCCGGGAGTTGGTCGACGGACACGATATCTTCGAGCTTCACCGCAGGGAAGTCAGGCTTGGCCATCATCATCTCGATTGCGACGTACGGGGCAGGAAAACGGGCGGACCGCCCCCGGAACACGTCGACGTGCCGTGGGCATACTCCGCCATACTAAGCAAGACTACGCCACAACGTCCGGGGGGGCAAATCACCCGGCAGCCCACGTCCGATCAACCGTCACCCCCCGCACGACCGACGGCCACCCCGGCACGGGTGGATCTGCCGGCGCACCGGAGATTCTCGGTGCCGGGCAAAACCGACGCGGCCGGCGGCCATGGTCCCCCGAAACAGGGAGGCGGTTGACAGACCCTGGCGGCCGCACTCCAATTCGAGATAGGTCGTTGGCGGCGACCTCCGCGTGTGTGCGTGGCAACGCGACAATAACTCCCAGAAGGGAACGCCGACATGGCCCGCTATCAGTGTTCCGTCTGTGGATACGTCTACGACGAGGATCGTCAGCGCACCCCGTGGGGCAACCTTGCCGGGGATTGGAGTTGCCCGGTCTGCGGGCGGGAGAAATCGGGATTCGAGCCTCTGGCCGAGGATGCGCAAGCGGCTGTGCCGAGCCGGGCCGCATTCGCGCATCGGGTGTTCGGATACGTCTTCTTGGCGATCTTCCTCATGCTGCTGGTGCAGATGATTCCACGCTTGTGGACGTATCAGATCGAGTTTCCCGCCCGAACCGCCGTGCATATCTCGTTGGGCATGGGCGTAGGCGTTCTGCTGCTGCTGAAGATCGCCGTCGTGCGGTTCTTTCGCCGGTTGGACCAGGGGCTCGTTCCCTTGCTGGGTACGGCGATTCTCGTCGGCAGCGTGGTGCTGATCGGCATCTCCGTGCCGGCGGCGTTTCGGGAAGCCCTGGCAACGGGCGATCTGTTTGGGAACGAGAACCGCCAACGCGTGGCGACGCTGTTGGCGCAGATCGACCTGGAGGAAGAGGAATGCCGGCGGCTGTCGACGGCCGATTCTCTTCGCGCCGGGCAGCGCATCCTGCGGCAGGAATGCATCGAATGCCACGACCTGAGGACCGTGTTGGCCCAGCCGCGGACACCGCAGAACTGGCTGCAGACGGTCCGCCGCATGGCCGACCGAACGACGATGCTCAACCCGCTGGCCGAAGAGGAACAACGGCAGGTTACGGCGTACTTGATCGCCCTCTCGCCGGACTTGCAGCGGTCGACGCAGCAACAGAGGCAAGCCGCCGCGCGTCGCAAAGAGGCCGTCGAAGCCGCGGCGGCCGTAGTCGCCGAGCCGCCAGAGCCGAGCCCGCCAGAGCCGAGCCCGCCGGCTGGTGAGGACGTGTCGGCGCTCCAGCCGCTCTTCGAGGCGAAGTGTTCCGGGTGCCACAAGTGGGAGTTGGTCGACACGTTCCCGCCGGCTTCCGAGGCCGACGCCCGCGACATGGTATCACGGATGGTCGACGAGGGGCTGGACGCCAGCGAGGAGGAACTCTCTCAGATCATTCGATATTTGACCGAAACCCACGCGAAACAGTCGGAGTGACGTGATGGACCCGCTCGTCAACGCGATTCTCGGCGTGGCCTTCGTCGGCACGGGCGCGACCGCTACGGTCTTGATGTATCTCTTGCGAGGTTCCACGGGCCGATCGACGCCACGCCGGAAACCCTCAGCCAACGGCGAATCCGTCAACGAAGGCGGCGTTGACGGCCGGACCGATGCAACGTACCTGGCCGAGTGGAGTCGGCCCAGCGACGACCTCGAACACCACATGGCCGACATCCACACGATGGCCACGACGGGCAGATCGATCATCGAGCCGATGCGGACGAGAATGAAGACCTTCTCCTGGGACGATCTGCTGGTGAAAGGGGCTCAACTCGCCAAGCTTCCGCTGAACGAAGGGGAGCCCGTTTGCACCGAAACGGTGATCGGCCCGGCCGCCCGGCAGCCGCTGGTGATCGGCATGCCGATATACGTCAGCCATATGTCGTTTGGGGCCTTATCGCGAGAAATCAAGATCGCTCTGGCCCAGGGCAGCGCAGCGGTTGGAACGGCGATCTGTTCGGGCGAAGGGGGCATCTTGGAAGAGGAACTGCAATCTGCCCACAAGTACATCTTCGAGTACGTGCCGAACCAATACAGCCTGACCGACGAGAACCTGGAGCGTGTGGACGCGGTAGAGATCAAGATCGGTCAGTCGGCCAAGCCTGGCATGGGCGGCCACCTGCCGGGCAACAAGGTGACGGCCGAGATCGCCCAGGTGCGGGGGCGGCCCGAGGGAGCCGACATCACCAGCCCCGCCCGCTTCGAGGACCTGCGCACTCGGGACGACCTGAAACGCAAGGTCGATCGGTTGCGCGAACGGTCCGGCGGAAAGCCGATCGGCGTGAAGCTTGCCGCCGGCAACATCGAAGCCGACTTGGAGTACGTCCTCTTCGCCGAGCCCGACTTCATCACGCTCGACGGCAGGGCGGGCGCCACCGGCGCGGCGCCGAAGTGTGTCAAAGACGCGACGTCGATCCCCACGATCTTCGCGCTCTGCCGGGCAAAGAAGTTCCTGCAAGATCGCGGTGCGGACAACGTCTCGCTGGTGATCACCGGCGGACTGCGAATGCCGTCGGACTTCGCCAAGGCGTTGGCATTGGGCGCCAACGCCGTCGCCTTGGCCACCGCAGCCCTGATGGCCGCCGGATGCCAGCAATACCGCATCTGCAACACCGGCCGCTGTCCGGTGGGGATCACCTCACAGGACCCCCAACTCCGCGAACGGCTGAATATCGAACAATCCGCCGGACGTCTGGAGAGCTACTTGCGGGCGTCCGCCGAGGAGCTCGCGACCTTTGCCCGGCTCACCGGCAACGACGACGTGCATAACCTGTCCGTCGCCGACGTCTGCACGACAAACACGGAGATCTCCAGCCACACCGATATCGAGCACGTCTAGGCAGTCGTGTAAGCTACCGTTTTACGGAAGCCCGGCGGGCAACAACAACGCACCAACCACTGTCCACTCCCCACTAACCACTTCCCCGATGTCCTTTCCCCGTTTCGTCTACTACTGTGCGGTCGTCGGCGGCTGGGCTGCGTTGCTGGCGTGGATGGCGCTGGAGGTCGTCTTTCTGCGCGGCCGCTCGGGCTTCGGCACCGACGACGTGGCGGCCATCCGGGCGGTGGCGGCGGTGGCCACGGTGGCGGCGGTGATCGGGGCGGCGATCTCGGCCGGGCTGAATCTCGTCTCCGGCATGGCCAATGCACAATGGTCGCAGCAGATCAAACGAATGTTGTTCGGGCTGGTTGCCGGAATGGTCGGTGGAGGGCTCGGCGGAATCGTCGGGCAGACATTGGTCGAGGCCATGCCGTCGTATCCGGTGCTGTGGTTCACGCTCGGTTGGGTCGTGATGGGATTGGCCATCGGGGCCAGCGAGGGCGGGCTCGAGTTCTCCTCCAAACGGCTCCGCAACGGCCTGATCGGCGGCGGCCTCGGCGGGCTGCTGGGAGGGCTGATCTCGATCCCCATTGCCAACGCCACCAGTGACGTTGCCGGCCGGGCCATTGCGTTCACGATCCTCGGCCTCTCGATCGGCCTGATGATCGGGCTGGCCCGGGTGGTGCTCAAAGAGGCCTGGCTGACCGTGCTCGACGGCTTCCGCCCGGGACGTCAACTGATCCTCGGTCAGCCGGTTACGGTGCTCGGCCGCGGCGATCACCTTCCGCTGCCTTTTCTCGGCCACTCTGCACAGAGCCTGCAATCCGAGCACGCGCGGATCGTGCGGCAGTCGGACGGACGCTACAGCGTCGAAGACAATCGCACCCGCGCCGGCACGCTGCTCAACGGGCGGCCGATCGAACGTCCCACGCTGCTGAGCGACGGCGATCTGATCCGACTGGGTGGCAATATCGTGCGCTTCAATCTTCGCTCGGGAGGCGCGACGCGGTCGGCCACTTCGAGCACGACGGCCGCCGCCGGCCCGTCTGACAACATTGCCCCGCCGCCACCGCCGGGCGGCTCCGTGGCAGCGCCGCCTTCGTCGGTTGCACCACCGGCGCCGTCTCCTCGCTCTCCCTCACCACCACCAGATGTCCCCCCATCCCGACCGCCGTCGCCGCGCCCCGGTCCGCCGTCCAGCGGCCCCGGCATTCCGCCTCCTCCTCCGCCGCCGTCGTCGGGGCTTCGGTGAGGGTGACTCGATAATCGCGGGCTGGGAACTCGGGGCTGGGAACTCGGGGCTGGGAACCCGGGGCTGGGGACTCGGGGCTGGGGACTCGGGGCTGGGGGGGCGCAGTCTGTGGGGTCGACGAGACGACGACCTCGAAGCTGTAGCCGTAGACCCAGCCGTGGTGCTTGGAGTAACCCCACGTGCCGTCGCGGTCGACGCCCGCAGGAGTTCGGCCTCGACGCCGATCCCGTTGGTGCCACGGCGGGCCGGGAGCCTTGGTCAGGCTCTTGTCGACGGCCACGTCTTTGGGATTCGTCACGCCCTCGGCCGTCGCTTTCTCTGCTTGCAGGCCTATCGCCGCACGATAGAGCTTGTGGGCTTTGCGATAACGCCAGAAGTAGGTGGCCCGCGAGCGAAATCGTCGGTGGCCCAGCCAGGCCGCCTTCAACAACACGGCCCCCATCTTCACCAGCGTCACCAGACGCGTGCCCGCCGTAGCACGTGTTCCCATCCTTGGGACCTCCAGAGGCTAGAGTTTCTCTTGTCTACAAGAAACATAACCACTGGAGTCCCATGCGCTTGTAGCAGTCTGATTGTGAGACACCCTCAAACAGAGATTGGGAACGAGAGGGCGGGCCCACTCCAACTCGGCCGCCTTGCCCTTGGGGGCGATCTACAAGACTTGATCCCAGTACGCCTGCACGCTCGCCTGCGACGGATCGTGTGCTTCGGCGTCGGCTGCCGTTGATCCGTCTTGCCCCAGAGCCGACAGATCGAGCAGCTTCAACGCCGTGAGGAAGTTCGTCTGGTTGTTCCGTGCCAGCAGCACGTCGGTGGCGTTGATCCGCTGGTCGCGGTTGTAGTCGAAATTCAGCGTGATCTGCGCCGGGTTGAGGAAGCTCCGGGGATTGTTCCGTGCCAAGAGCAGGTCGGTGGCGGTGACTCGGGTGTTCGACGGGGAATCGCCGGCCTCGGCGGTTGCGCTGCCGAAATAGAAGACGTCGTCGCCGGGCAGGCCGAGGTTCGCGCCGAGCACGGTCACCTGAAGCCACCGGTTGCGAATCGCGTGATCTGCCCAGACCACGGTCACGCGATCGGAACCGCCGACGCCCGCTGCCACACGCACCGAAACGCTCTGCGGCGCCGGAGCCTCGCTCCAGGTTTCCGGGGTCTCGCTGTTGCCAACGCGGAAGAGGAAGTCGGCGGCGGTGACCGGGCCGGTCAGCCCGCCAACGTCGACCATGATCCCGTTGATCCCCAGGTCGAAGCTGATGTAGTTCTCGAACTCGGCGATCTCGCCGGGCAACAGAGCCGTCTTGTCCGGGGCGATCGCAGCGTCGTCGTCGGGGTTGGCCCCGACGTTCTCGTCGTCGAACGACGAGTGGTTGTAGAAGACGTGGCGGGCGACGATGCCGGCGCCGGTGACGACCAGTTCGCCGGCCGTGGCGTCGCGGCCTAAGTTCCCCGCCGGGTCGACGGCCGTGACGGCGACGTCGTAAACTCCGGGGGCCAACGTCGCGATCGTGTCGTCCGCCAGAGTCCAAATACCCTCGACAACGGCGGCCTCATACCGAACATCGTTGACTGAGACCGTGACCGAAACCGGTGGATGCGCGTCCAGCGCGGTGCCCGAAAGCGGCGGCGTCGAGTCCTCGGTGACCAGCGCGTCGACGCTGACGTCCGGGGCCCCGGAAACGTCCCAATTCGTCGGGTCGTTGCCGTAGGCGTCGCCGTCGAGCCGCAGCAGTGCCGGCCCGTCGCCGTCGGCGGAATCCGGCCACGGGAACTCGTCGTCGTATTGGACCGACTCGACCGTGATGTACGGCACGAAGGGCTCGGGCGTCGTCTCTGGCGTACCGGGACGTTGCAGCACGAGCCGCTCGCCGGCGTTGCTCAGTGCCCCGGTGATCGGTCCGAAGACCTGGACGCCGGCCGGGACCGGATGCGACGCCAGGTAGGTCGCGGCGTCGACGTCGGTGATCAGCACGTACTGGCCCGCCGGCACCACAACGCCTTCGGGGAAGGTGAAGTCGGCCCCGCCGGTGATTTGCCAGGTGTTTGCCGGGTTGGCCGGGTCGTGCAGCGGGACCGGAGCGTCCGAGGCGTTTCGCAGCAGCAGGTACTCGTTGCCGTCGAGGACCGGATGGTACATGATCTCCTCGAAGACCATCGGACCGACCGCCGGCAGGGCGTTGGCGGCGGAGTAAGTCGGCTCGTCGAGGGCCACGAAATCGACGTCGCCCGTACCGATCGCGTGGCGCCCGATGGTGACGCCGTTGGCCGTGGCGCCGAAGACGGCGAACGTTTGATAGGTTCCCAGACCGCCGGCGACGTCTGCCGACGAGAGGATCGCTTCATCGCCGTGCTCGCTCAGGCCGAACCCGATCAGCGAACCGGCGTGCCCCGAGCCGACGCCGAAATGGCTGAGCTGGTCGAAGGCCACGTATCCGCCGGCCGGCAGGACCGTATTGCCCGGGGCGAACGGATTGGCCGGGTCGCCGGGGATGACAAACTTCTGCGGCTCGGTGACGTCGTCGCTGAGGAACCAACCGCTCAGGTCGAGGTCCGCGCCGGTGGTGTTGGTCAACTCGATCCAGTCGCCGCGGACCGGATCGTCGGAATGGGCCAGGACCTCGTTGACCACCACGGCGCCGACGGGAAGCTCGGCGATCGGATCGGCCGCGCCCGGCGAGCCGCCGGCGACGCTCGCGGCGCGCCACGCACTACGCTGCCGCCAGCTTGCCCGGTGATCGTCCGGATTCTCGACCACCAGCGACGGGCCGTCGCCGTCGGTCGACGGATACCAGTCGTCGTCGTACTCGAACCGCAAGACGGCCGCATCGTAGGGTGCGGGCATTTGCAGCACGACGTCTTCTCCGGCGTTGCTCAGGGCGTCCGGGTCGTAGCCGCCGATCACGTTGACGCCGTCGCCGTACCAGGCCTCGAAGGCGGCCACGTCTCGAGCCAGCACGACGTATTCGTCCGGCGCGAGCGTCATCGCCGGGAGGACGAAATCGACGCCGTCGCCAAACCGCACGCCGTCGAGATCGATCGCCTGCTGGCCCACGTTTTGCAGTTCGATGAACTCCCGCGAATCCGATCCCGACGGGTTGTACATCAATTCCGTGATGCGCAGCCCGTCGTGCAGATCGCGCAGCGGGCCGAACGGATCGTCGACGACGGCGTTGGTGGTGGCGACCAATTCGGCCGAGAAGAGGACGTCGCTGCTAAAGGGCGTTTCGTTGAGGCCGTGGATGGCCAGCAGGTTGTCGCCCGTTCGCACCTCGCCGATAAAGGGCGTCACGTCGAACGAGACCAGTTGGACCGCCTGGCCGTCGGCGTGCCGGCCGTTGGCCCTCGAGTTCCATTGCGGTGTGCCGACGGCGGAAAAGTTCTCGCGGCGGATCTCCACGCCGTTGAGATAAGCGATGAACCCGTCGTCGTAGCGCAGGTTCAGCGCAAGCGCGGCCAGATCGGCCGGATCGCCGGCGTAGGTGAAGGGGATGCGGAGGTAGCACGTGGCGTTGGTGTCGTCCATTTCGTCGACCAGGTCGAGGCCGAACAGGCCGCGATAATTCCCGTCGCCCGAATCGAAACCGATCGGCGCCGGTGTGCCGTCCCAGAAGTGCCAGGCCGCGGTGTCGTAAGCCAGATCAGTCCGCCAGGCGGTGCCGATGCCCTCGGTCGGCACGAGCACGTGTTTGCCGTCGGTTTCGGCCAGCAGCGTTTCCGTGGAAAGCGTTGTCTGCGGGCCGCGCGCGTTGCCCACACCGGGCGTGGGTAACGTGAAGAACCCGATCGCGTCGGCGCCGTCGATCGAGCGGCCTTGGCTGACGTCTTCGGTCTGCGGGCCGTAGTAGACTCGCTCCATTTGGCGGAGATCGTGGTCAAAGAGGCCGAGAATCTCCATCTTCGCGTTGAGCCGGAAGTCGACGTGGCCGCTGCGGTCCACGCCGTCGGCCGTCAGAGTCTGGAAGCCTTCGGCGCCGATGTAACTCAGCGGCGGGATCTGCTGCTTCGCCTTCTGGTTGGCCGGGTTGTCGGTCAGGTAGAGCCCGGCCAGGTCGACCGGCAACACATCGGCGTTGTGGAGTTCGATGAAGTCGTCGACCAGCACCACGTCGCCGTTGGTGAACCACTCGTTGATTCGCACGCGGCGATGGTCGCCGGTCGGCTGGGCAAGGTTGGCGGCCGCCGCGCCGCTCGGATCGATGGTCGGCTGCGTGAGCGTCCACGCGCGATCGGCTCCCACCCGCCCAACGGACAGATCGGAGACCTGCATGCCGAACGCGACGCTGTCGACCGGTGTGCCGTCGGCGTCGAACAGATAGACGCCCTCGCCGTCGCCGTCGAGTTGGAAGCCCAGATGGATGTCCGGCGTCGGCGTCGCGGCGTCGTCGGCCAACAGTGCGAGGTAGCCTTCGGCGGCAATCGTCGTGCCGGCCGGAAAGACGAACTTCGCCGGCAACAGCGGATCGTCGCTGATGCTCCAACCGTCGAGGCTTCGGGGCGTGAGCGAGTCGTTGTAGAGTTCGATCACGTCCGGATAGGTCGTCTCGTGATCGAACGTCGTGCTATTGATTGCCAGGACTTCGTTGATCAGTACCCGGGACAGCGACGTGTCGACCGTCCAACTCGCCGAAACTGCGGCGGACTCGTCTTGCCAAACGCCGGCCGTGTTCTGGGCAATCACCTCGAGCAACTGCGGGCCGTCGGCCAGACCGGTCAGCACGATCGGCGTGCCGGGCGTTTGCTCCTCGCTGAACTCGCCGCCGTTGAGTCGATAACGATAGGCCAGGACGGGGGCGTGCGCGGGGTGGTCGTAGCCGGCCACCTCGAACGTCGCTTCGGTCAGGTACGTCTCGCTGGCCGGCACCGGAGAAATCAAGGCGCCGGCGGGCACGTCGGCACCCATGTCGGCGCCGGCCGGACCGCTGCCTCTGCCGGGTGAACCGGCCGCCAGGCCAAAATCGCCGCCGGCCGGGTCCCGCAACCGCGCGTCCGCGTCGAGGTTCCCCACGCCGCCGCGGTGCTCTGCCGCCGGCAGGATCGAACGGTTGACGGTCAATTCCGTGATCGTATCGCGGCTGTCGAGGTTGTTGAATACCAGCGGCGTATCGGCGAAGACGTTGCCATCGAGATACGCGCCCTCACCGGGCCTGGAAGTTTGGCCGATCAGATCGAAGTTCAGCACGCCCGGCACCGCCGCATAGGGCCCGGGCCGGACGTCGACCACGGTGTTGTTCGTGAAGGTCATGAACGAGCCCTGTTTGACCAGGGCCACGTGGTCGGCGTCGTAGAAGACGTTTCGGGTGACGACGTACTCGTGTCCCACGTCGTGGGCGTCGCCGGCAGAGATCACGTTCGACTCGCCGCCGTCGACCGCGGCATGTTCGGCGTCCTTGTGGTAGTGCATGAAGACGTTGCCTTCGATGTGGAAGTCTCCTTCCAGATCGAGCGCGTCGTCGCCGCCGCCGAGGAACACGTTGCCGAGGATCTGCGGGACCGGGTCGCCGGCCGAGCGATGCCCGGCGTTGAAGTCGACCGCGTCGTTGTGTCCGGGCGTATGGCCGAAGACGTTGTTTTCGACGGTCAGGTGTCCGCCCGGCGCGGCGTTGGTGCCGTAGATGTGCTCGCAGACGTTGTTCGGCGGGGTGCCGGCAAACACGAAGCCGGCGAAGGTCGAATTGCGGACGATCAGCGACGAGCCGTCGCTGCGAATCCGCCGCCGATTGGCGCGGTCGAACGCGACGTGGTCGATCAGGAGATTCGAGCCGTCCAGTTCGATCATGCCGTCGTTCCGCGTGGAGCCCTCGACGATCGCGTGCGTGATGCGGTTATCCGCCATCGTGTCGATGAAGTGGATGCCGTCCCAGTCGGTGGCGCCGGGAGCACCGACGAGATAGATCACCGCGTCGGGCGTTCCCTGGGCGTCCAGCCGGCCCTCGACCAGCAAGGCTGCCCCGTTGTCGAAGAAGACGGTCGTACCGGGCATGATCGTCAGCGTATAGTCGGCCGGTACGGTCAACGGCGAAGTGACGCGGTACTGACCGTTTTCCGGGCGCCAGACGGTATCGGCCGTCAGTTCACCCGACGGCGGCACGGCGGCCGTGGGATAATAGCCCAGGTTGCTGCCGTCGTCGCCGGCGCCGGCAGCCGGGGAGCCGGCCGCGATGCGGAAATCGTTCGACGCGGGGTTGACGAACAGCGGATCGACGTTGGCATTGGCCACACCGGCCCAGGTCTCGCCGGTATGGACCTCGTCGTCCACACCCCGATAGCCGCCGTCGGAAACCCAGGCCTCACCCACGATGCTGTGGTCGAAGGTGATCGGGTCCAGCGCGTAGTCGCTGCGGACCGCCCATTGGCTGTTTCCGTAGACGATCGAGTTGGTCACGAAGTACTCGACCACGCCGTCGGGCTTGCCGCCGTCCTTGTTCTCTGCCTGGACGCCCCAGGTGTTTCCGGTGATCGTGGCGTGATCCAAGTGGACCACGGCGTGCGTCTCGTCCTTGGCCGAGATGCCGATGTCGTTGTCGGCCGAGACGATCCGGTTGAGCGTCACCTCGCCGCCGTAGACGCTCACGCCCTTGTCGGCCATGTTGCGGAATATGTAGTCTTCGACCAGCACGGTCGCCCGTAGCGTGTCGAGTCCATCGTCGTGCATGTCGGCGATCACGCCGCGCCGCAGTGTGCAGTCTTGTCCGGCCGACTGGCTGTGAATGTAGATCCCGTCGTTGTCGTCCGGGCCGTGGTTCTCGGTGATCCAACTATCCTCGAAGAGCAACGCCGTGTTGTCTATCTCCGGTCCCATCACGGAGCGGGCGAGGTGGCAGTTGCGGAAGGTCAGGTTCGAGCCGCCGCCGGACTGCATCACCTTGCCGTCGTTGTCGGTGATGTTGACGTATTCGAAGACGATCGTGGATCCCTGCGGCCTGACGGCGGGTCCGGTGCCGGTGTGTCCGCCGCCCGGCGAATGGCCGGCCAAATGGATGTTCGTATAGCGATACGCCGACGGTTCGGCGTTGGCGTGACGGATCTCGCCCCATTCGAGAGCCGGATCGTAGGCAGTAAAAGTGATCGGACGGGTTTCCGTGCCGAGCGACTGCAAATTGCCCACCACCTCGATATCCGTTCCCCCGCTGCCGGACGCCACGCCGTCGAGCAACACCAGCGTACCCGGCTCGATGTTGAGCGTATGCCCGGCGGGCACCAGCACGTCGCCCGTGACGTGGACGATGCCGCTGAAGGTCGACGTGCCGGCCGGGTCGATCAGGCTCAGGTCGCCGCTGACGGTCACCTCGGTGCCGGGATCGAGCGCGCTGAGGTTGTCCGTATCCTGCAAGCCGTCGGCGGTAGCCGTGAGTTGGAAGTCGCCGCTGCCGCCGGAGAAGGTCACCAGCGCGCTGCCCAGCCCGTTGAACATCGTGATCTGGTCGACGTCCAGTTGCACGCCGTTGTCGGCCGATAGGGTGGCCGTGGCGTCCCACAGATCGCGGAACACGTGTCCTCTCTGGTCGAGGGCCTCGATCCGCACCAGCACCGGTTTGCCGGGCAAGTAGCCGTTGGGCACGGTCATCCGAACGCTCGACGCGTGCTGCCCGGTGTCGGGCAGTCCGGGATAGACGTTCATCGGCGCGGCGTCCGACCAGACGTCGATTGCCGCGTTTTCCAACTCGTTGCCCAAGCCGTCGGGGCCGTCGAAGGCCCGCACGACCACCCGATTCAGGCCGGGCTCGAGTATCGCGCCGCCGGCCCCGGGCTCGACGTCGTCCAGTTCGATCTGAAGCCGCGGGCGCGCGGTCAGGCTGGGGTGCTCGCTCGATTGGAAGTCCATGCCGTTGGTGCCCGAGGGCAAGATCGCCCAGCCGTAGTTCTCCGACGTGCCGTCCTGCCAGGCGCGGATCGCGTCGGTGACGTCGATCGTGATCGGGTCGTTCGGCGGAGTAAACGTTGCGTCGGCCGCGGTCTCGGCTTCCACGCCGTCGGCCTGGATGCCGTCGCCGCCAAACGTGCTCCAACTATCCGATTCGGCCCACGGCTGCAACATGCGATGCAGCGACATTTGGGCACCGTTGTTCGTCACGATCAGCGTCAGCGTGGCACTGAGCACGTCGTCGGTCGGCTCGAGTTGGCCCGGGCCGTCGCCGATCAGGTCGTCGAATCGCAACAGCCCCTGGACTTCGCCACCGGCGTCGAGGCCGTCGACGTTGACGGAATTCTCCCCGCCGAGGTCGGCGTCGGGATCGCTGGCACGGATTTCGGTGTCGGCGGTGCCGGCGTAGTCCGCGTCGGGATTGACGCCGTTCTGGAATCTCAGCACCGTGCCGACGACCGCTCCGGTGCCGATCGACCAGGTACCGTCCTCCGGGTTCCAATCGGCTGCTTGGCCGTTGGCGAGAATCGACCGCACGGTGGCCCCGTTGGCGTTGCCCGTCAGCGCGACTTCCGTGTCGGTCGTCCTCGGATAGCCGCTTCCGGTGGGCAGGCCGTGTTCGACCGACAGGGCGTCCTGGGGAATCTGGCCGCGTACGCTGGCCACTCGCGTGGCAATCCAGTCCTTGACGTCGTTGCGGGTCGCCTGCGAGCGCCAGCCGCCGAGCGTCTGGTCGACCAGCGGCCCGATCGTCTCCGGAGCAAACACGGTGTCGCACAGGTCGAGCAATTCCTCGTAGTAGATCTGCGCCACGTGTGGATCGTTCAACAAGCGATACAACCCGGGCACGGTCTGACTGCGATAGCTCCAGATGCTGCGATTCGTGCCGCCGCCCCCCCAGATCGTGATCGAATCCAGGTCGTAAGGCAACAACTGGAAACGCGGGTCGACGATGCCCGCGTACATGCCGTAATCGTCGCCGGCGCCGGTAATCAGGCTGCCTTCGGTATTGCCTAGCAACGTGTCCACGCCCATGAACCGCACCCATTGGCGGACGTCGATTACTTCGTTGACCGCTTCCCAGAAGGTCGCGTCCGGCGTGTTGTTCAACACGTCGAGCATGTGGATCAGGTCGCTGAAGTCGTCGGCCGCGACGTTCGTCTGCTTGTTGTATTCGTTGCGATAGAGGTCCGGATCGTCGCCCAGGTACCGCAGCGTGGCGTCGGTGCGTCCGCCGGGCAGGTAGTAGTTGCACTTGTAGAAGTTGCCGCCGTTGTCGTCCGGCCAGTGGTTTTCCACCAACTCCGAGTCCATCGCCTCGATCCAGATGTAATGGCCGAACATGTCGTTGCCAACGTCGGCACGGTCCACGCCGTTGGTCAGCACCTTGACCTGAACGACGTCGGCGGCGCCGATGTCGGCGTAGCGGAACACGGCGCTTCCCAACGCCTGCGCATACGGCCGCTGGGCGTTGATATTCAGCGACTTGTAGCCCTTGTACGGTCGGTCGTGCGGCAGGTTCAGGCGCAAGTTGTGCGGATTGTGGCTACGGCTGCCGTTGCCCCGGTTTCGCAAGCCCACTTCGTAAAAGACGTCCTCGGCCACGCCGTCGGTGGCAATGAACGTAGCGTTGACCTGGCCGTCCGGCTTGAAGTCGCGGCCCGCCGGATCGGCCCAGCGCTGGAAGTAGTCCCAGTCGTCCGACGTCGTGATGACGCGATATTCCGGCGGCGAGCCCGGCGTCCAGGCCGCAGTTGGGTCAAACGAGTCGTCGATCTGAAACAGGCCGTTGGCGATCTGGCCGCCGACGGTCACCGGATCGACGGCCACGACCGGAGCAGGCCAGGTCCGCGCGTTGGCCGCCGCGTCGCGGCTCTCGACGTAGAACTCGACGACGGTGCCGTCGGCAAACGTACCCGCATCGAGCGTTACCCCGTAAACCTGGTCGCCGGCGAACTCGTCGTCGTGCAAGCCGTCGTCGTGCATCGCCACGGTGCTGAATTCCGCCTCGCCGTCTTCGCGGTAGTGCAGGTTGGCCGTAACACCCGTGGGCAATTCGTCCCGCAGCCGGGCACGAACCGTGATCGGGTCGGTCGGTCGCGGGATCGACGGGTAGTGGGCCACGTCGGTGATCAGCGGCGCCACGTCGGCCGCGGCGATACTGTTCGGCGCGCCCGGCGTGCCGGCGTCGTCAACGCTGGCGCCCCAGTTCTGCCCGACGTTGTGCGTCAGATGGACGTTGATCAATTCCAGGCTCTTGCCGCCGCCGTCGTGGTCGTTTGTCCATTCGAGCCCTTGGTTGTTGCCGAAGCCGGGCAAGGAGAATTCGGGATACTCCACCTTTCGTCGCACGGCCCAATCGCCTTCGTCGGCGTAATGCACGCGGTCGGCGACGTCGCCCAGCGCGTCGACCAACTCGACGTTTTCGCCGGAGTTGCTCAGCCGTCCGTCCCAGCCGCCGCTGGCCACGTAGTTGGTCACCGCCGGGTGCAGCGAGTGGAAGGCGTCGGGATCGGCGGTCACGACCAAGTACTCGCCCGGCGCCAAGGAGACCTCGGGGAACTCGAATTGGACTCCGTCGGCGAATCTCCAACCCAGCAAGTCGGCTGCTGCGTCGCCGCGGTTGTAGATTTCGATGAACTCTTCGCCGTAATCCTCCGGCGTGCCCGGGTCCGTAAGCGACTGGTACATCAGTTCGCTGATAACGACGTCGGCCGCCAACAAGCAGCGAGGCTCCAGCGGCTCGAACCGGCAGCGGCCGGATTTTGCCCGCGACCGCCGTGTGGCCGGTGCAGGCCCCGGTCGGAGTCGAAAAGCGCGCATAGATAGTCCTTTACACACTCGAACCAGGAGGCTCTTCCAGTTTTGTTCCGTTTCAGCGAGACGAGACGCATCGCCTGAAGCGATTGCGCAGACTCACTCGATTATAACAGAAACGTGCATTTTGTCTACAAATTGCATTCTTCTAACACATTCCGAGGGCGAGTGGTTACACAGCCCGGCGGCGATTGGAGACACGGCTAGCCTGCGAGTGGATGCCTTGCGGTGCGTCTGGATATCCTAAACTCATCATTGGGCAAGGCTTACGTCAAGCAGACTGCGGCCGTAACTGGCCCGATCCGACCCAACTTGGTATATTCGCCCTGCCTGGGGGCGTTGCACCGGAAAGCCAAGGAGGAAACCTCATGCGAATGCTCTATACGTTGACCGCTGCCGTGACGGCGGGCCTGTTTATTGGACCGGCGGCGCCTGCCGACGCGGCCGAAAAAGTTCGGACGTTTACCTACAAGACGACCGATCAGGCCGAACTGAAGATCCGCGTACACTATCCGGCCGATTGGTCCGAAGACGACAAGCGGCCGGCGATCGTCTTCTTCTTTGGCGGCGGCTGGAACGCCGGCACGGTCGAGCAATTCGTTCCACAGGCCGAATACCTGGCCGGGCGGGGGATGGTCGCCGCGCGGGCCGATTATCGGGTCCGCTCGCGGCACGGGGTCACGCCGGACAAGTGCGTCGAGGACGCCCACAGTGCCATGCGTTGGATCCGTGGGAACGCCAGGGTGCTCGGCGTCGATCCGGATCGGATCGTATCTTCCGGCGGCTCGGCCGGCGGACATCTGGCGGCCTGCACCGGCTGCACGCCCGCGCCAAAGGTCGACGGCGAGAACGCCGACGTCTCGTCGAAGCCCAACGCCATGCTGCTGTTCAACCCCGTGTTGGATTTCACGCTCCACGAGAAGCTCACCGACCGGCTCGGTGGCGACCAGAAGCTCGCCCGGTCGATCTCGCCGACGTTGCACCTTACGAAGCAAACGCCACCGGCGCTGATTCTCTTCGGCACGGCCGACCGGCTGTTGGCCCACGGCCGAGGGTACGTCGCACGAAGCAAGGAGGTCGGCAACCGCGCTGAGATGTTCCTGGCCGAAGGCGCCGGACACGGATTTTTCAACCGGCCGCCGTGGCTGGCGAAGACGATCGCCCGAAGCGACGAGTTCCTCACGTCGCTGGGCTATCTCGAAGCAAAGCCACCGCAGGAGCCGCCGGCAAAGCGCCCGAACGTGGTCTTCATCCTCACCGACGACCAGCGCTCCGACCAGCTTAGCTGCGAGGGCCATCCGTTTTTGAAGACGCCCCACATGGACCGCATCGCGACGGAAGGCGCCCGCTTCGCCAACATGTTCGTGACCACCTCGCTCTGCTCGCCCAGCCGGGCGTCGTTTCTCTCGGGGCTATACGCCCATTCGCACGGCGTGGTGAACAACTTCACCGACTATCCGGCCGACTTGCCCAGCTTTCCGCGGCGATTGCAGGCGGCCGGCTACGAAACGGCCTACATCGGCAAGTGGCACATGGGCGAACAGAGCGACGAATTGCGGCCCGGGTTCGACTACTGGGTGACGCACAAGGGCCAGGGCAAATACTACGACACCACCTTCAACGTCAACGGTGAGCGAACGGTCAAGGAGGGTTATTACACCCATCGCGTGACCGACATGGCCGCCGACTGGCTGTCCGAGCGAGGCGACAAGCCGTTCATGTTGATCCTCGGCCACAAGGCGCCACACACGCCGTTCACGCCCGAGAAGCAATACGAGCGGCTGTTCGACGACGTGAAGATCAAGTATCCCGACACGGCCTTCGCGCTTCAGAGCAAGCCCGAGTGGGTCCGCCAGCGGCTGGTCACCTGGCACGGCATCTACGGGCCGATCTTCGGCTTCCGCGAGGAGTTTCCGGACACCAGCCCCGAGAGCGTCAAGGAGTTTCGCGACTTCGTGCTGGCCTACACGGCCACGATCAAGTCGGTCGACGACAGCGTGGGTCGGATCTACAAGCTGCTGGAGGATGCCGGCCGATTGGACGACACGCTGCTGCTGTTTGCCGGCGACAACGGCTTCTTCCTCGGCGAGCACGGCATGACCGACAAACGCACCATGCACGAGCCGAGCATCCGCGTGCCGCTGTTGGCGAGGTATCCGGAGTTGATCCGCCCCGGCACGGTGATCGAGCAACAAGTGTTGAACGTCGACCTGGCCCCCAGCGTGCTGGAGATATGCGGGGCCGAGCCGCTTAAGAAGATCCACGGCCGCTCCTGGAAGCAGTTGCTCGAAGGCCGCACCGAAGGCTGGCGGACGTCGTGGTACTACGAATACAACTACGAGAAGCAGTTTCCCTACACGCCGAACGTCCGCGGCGTGCGGACCGACCGCTACAAGTACGTCCGCTATCCCCACGGCGACGGCAGTCCGGACCGGCACATGGCCGAACTCTACGACCTGAAGTCCGACCCCGGCGAGACGAAGAACCTGATCGACGATCCGGCCCACGCCCGGCGCGTCGTCGAGCTGCGGGCGGAGCTCAAACGGCTAATGAAACAGAGCGGCGCCTTGCCCGACAAGATGCCGTTGGACGAGGGCATCAAGACGGAACTGCCGGACGAGTCGATTCAGTAGATGAGAGCCTCGGGAGAAAGCCAAGTTTCGGCGAACCGGGTGTCCACTTCGCTCAAGTTGCGGCGGTGGGTGGCCCGGTCACTCTTGCGGAGCCCACTTTGCCACTGAGACAAGCATGGTTCGCAAGAGTGCCCGGGTGGCAAAGCCACAAGAGGCGCGCCGTCGGGCTTGGCGCCTCTTGTTGCTGCGCAACCCCGACGCTTTTCCGGCCATGCGAGAGAAGTGACGCCGCCTGCTGCGGAAAAGCGGCGGGGCCACCCGTGGTCACTTAAGCGAAACGGATACCCAGTTCTGGCGAATTCGGTTACGGTCCGACGCCTGCGTCCCGAGCCGCGCTTGGTTCGTAGCGCACCTCTCCGCCCACGATCGTCATCAGCACACGGGTGTCCAAGATCCGGTCCTCTGCCACCGTCAGCAGATCCTCGCTGAGCACCACCACGTCGGCCAGCTTACCCGGCTCGAGCGAACCTTTGAGATCCTCCTCGAACGCCGCATAGGCCGCGCCGAGCGTTTGGCTATGCAGCGCCTCGTGGCGCGTCATCCGCTGCTCGGGAAAGAACGTCGTGCCGTCGGGCAGCCGGCGCGTGACGGCCGAGTAGAAGTTGGCGATCGGATCGACCCGCTCGACCGGCACATCGGTCCCTGCGCCGATCACCGCCCCGCTTTTCAGCAGGCTCCGCCACGCGTAAGCCCCCTGCCGCGACCGCTGCTCGCCCAGCCGCTTGACCACGTACGGCGCGTCGGACGTGCAGTGCACGGGCTGCATCGAAGCGATCACCCCCAGTTCGCCAAAACGCGGGATATCGGCCGGGTCGAGGTGCTGGGCGTGTTCGATCCGCCAGCGAAGGTCCCGCTTCGTGGGATTCGCGCAAAACACGTCTTCGAAGATATCGAGCATCTCGCGATTGGCCCGATCACCGATGGCGTGTACGCAGAGCTGAAAGTCATGCCGCGCGGCCAACTCGGCCGTGAGGCGGAGGTCACGAGTTGGCGTGACGTTGTTCCCGGTGCTGGTGGGCAAGTCGTCGTACGGCTCGAGTAACCACGCCCCGTGAGCACCCAGCGCCCCGTCGATGAACCGCTTGATAGCGCGGACCGTCAGGTGATTCTCGCCGGCACCGACGATTCGATAGTCCGCCAATCGCGACGCCAATGCGGCGTTCGATTCGTTGACCATCACCCACAAGCGGACCTTCAGCCGGCCCGCCTCCGCCAGTTCGCGAAAACGGCCGATCGTTCCGAACGAAGCCCCCGCGTCCTGAAACGACGTCACGCCGTGGGCCAGACACTCTTCGGTGGCCAGGCGGAGCGCCTCGTCGAATTCCGCGCGAATCTGCTGCGGCGTACGGCGGGCCGCGCCACGGTTGTGGGCGGCGTGGATTGCCCCGGCAGCCGTCTCGCGAAACACGCCCGTGGGACGGCCGGCCGCGTTGCGGAGGATCCTCCCGCCCGGCGGGTCCTTCGTCCCCGGGGTGATCCGCGCCAGGGCCATCGCCCGGGCGTTGGCCAGACAGGCATGGCCGCTGGCGTGCGTCAACACGACCGGATGGTTCGGCGTCGCCAGGCTCAGCGGCGCGTGGGTCGGATATCCCTCGGCGTCGCGCCCCGGCCCGGCGGCCCACTTGTCCTGATGCCAACCGCGGCCGGTGATCCAACGTCCCGGCGGCGTCTCGGCGGCTTGTTCGCGAACCATCCGGACGACGTCGCCGTAGCTCTTTGCCCCGGTCAGATCGAGCGTTTGCATCGACTGGCCCAAGCCGACGAAATGCCCGTGGCCTTCGATGAACCCGGGCATGGCCGTCTTGCCATCGAGTTCGATCACTCGGGTTCTCTCGCCGATGAGCGTCTCGATCTGCCGGTGGCTGCCGACCGCGGCGATGCGGTCTCCCCGGATAGCGATTGCCTCGGCCGTGGGCGTCCGCTCGCACACGGTCACCACGCGGCCGCCGCGGAGGACGAGGTCAGCCTTCTGCAATGGCTCGGCGGCGAGAGCCGGGCTCGCCACGGCAGCGGCGATCAGCACGCACTCCAGCAATCGACGCGTCATCGTGGATTTCCTGACGATCTGGCCCCGAGAATGGAATGTCGGAACGGTCATGGCCGAAGGCCTTTCTCATCGTAGCCTGGGGCTTTCGCCCCAGGAACTTGGTATCCGTCTCCTTGCACTTTGGCCGAAGGCCATACTCACACCAGCGAAGTTGGGTGAGTATGGCCTTCGGCCAAAATGCTCCAACACAAACCGTCTACCTGGGGCGTTGCCCCAGGCTACGGTGAACTTGGCCTTCGGCCAACACGGCGGCTGCTAAACGGGCAGCGCTACGGTTTCCCACTCGGCACACCATTCTGTCGAATCCGAGCCAACACCTCCTCGGCGATCTTCTCCCACTTTTCAAACGCCAAATCCCTCGGCTCGCGGCGGCTGAGGGTCTCGTCGACCACGCCGGACATCCGCCAGGCGTCGCCGCGATAGAGCAGCCGCAAGACGGTCGAGGGCTGGACCCTTTCGATTAGTATCAGCCGGCGGCAAAGATCTTGCAACTGCTCGGGGCTCTTTTCACCCTCGGGAGCCGCAATGCCCAATTCGCGGCAGACGTAGTCCAGATGCGTAAAGCCGCCGCCGCGATTGAGCCATGCGAGAAACTGCCGGTACGTCGGCAGATCGAGCTCGCACGGACGGGCCGTGGGCCAACTCGTTGTATGCGGGATCAGCAGAAAGCGGAAATCGCGGCGGCCGTAGTCGGCTCCGGAGATCGGCACCTGGCTGGCCGGATAGGCGGCCAACGACAGCACGCCACCTCGGGCGTCGATCGCGATGGCCCAGGGTGCGGCCGCGGCCGGCTCGAGTACTTGTACGGTGAGCCCGAACTCCGGCCGGCTGAAGTCGGCCCAGCCGGGCGCGCCGGTGTCCTGCTCGATCGGATATGCCATCGTGTCGGCGTGGTTCGCCCGCCAGAGCCGGTAGCCGCCGGGCAGTTGCAGCACGCCGCCGAGGTCCCAATACGGTTGAAAGGCCCGGCTGCTCGAGATCGACTGGTTTCGCCGGCGCTCGTCGTTGCCGTCCATGCGAAACATCTCCACCCGCCGCCGGCCGCCGAAGGCCAACAGACGGTGGTGTTCGTCGTCCGGAAGCACCAGCGGCAGCCGCAAGACGTGTTCGGCCACGAGGTATTTCGGCGGCAAGTGCCTGAAGTCGACCGCCTCGCGCACCGCCCACGCGTTCTGCCCGGGCACGGCGCGGAACTGACGCAGGAAGGGGATCGTGATCTGTCCGTTGGTGTAGTTGCCGTAGGCGGTGAACTTCTCGCCGGTACCGGTGATGCGATCGATCTTGGCCGGGAGTGTCGTGGTTAGTCGATGCGCGAACAGCGAATCGGCCGTGCCGTCGCCGGCCGGGGCCAATGCGATCGAGCCGCCCACCAGTGGCGGCTTGTCCGGTGCAGCGTCGATCGCGAGAATCGGCGTGCCTTGAAACGTGAGCCGATCAATGAAGCCGCGGCCGTCCGGGTTGATGTGCATGACGGTCTGGCCGCAGGGCAATTCGGCGGCGTTGATTTCTGCGACCGATGGTAAGGCGATGGCAAGTGCGAGTAATAGTAGTCGTCTCGCTCCGCGAGACGAAGCGACATCTCGCGGAGCGAGATGACTACTTTGAGAAGAGCTCAGCCAACCGCCCTGCATCTCACTCCTCCTTCTCATCCGCGTGCAGCGAATAGAGCGCATACGGCACGTCGCGGATGATATTCGCGTCGATCAACGGCCGCGGCCCGCCCGGCGGGCCGGGCCATTCGGACGGCGGCACCCGCAACGCCAGCGACGGTTGGGCCTTCTCGACGAGCACTTCGAGCATCTCCTCGATCGCCGCACGATACTTCGCCTGGCCGGTCAGGTTGTAGGCGGCCGAATAGACGCGGAAGTAGCCGCCCCAGGTCCAGTGGCGTTTCATCGTCGCCGGCATGCTGCGGTCGGCGAAGTCGGCGGCCAAGGCCCGCTGGCGATAGTCGCCCGATAGGTCCATGTATTCGTTCAGGGCGTTCTTGATGCCGAACGCCGCGCTCATCATGCAAAGCCAGCCGTCGTCGGCCGTCCGCAGCAGTTCGGAGGTGTCGATCTCCGCCTTCAGGCGATCCCGCCACCGGACGTCGCCGGTCGTCTCCCATTGATAGAGGAAGATCTGGGCGTTGGGTCCCAGCGGTCCGTCGCCTTCTCCGCCGTTGGGGTTCTTCAGGGCCAACTGCGTGATCTCCTCCAAAACGTCCTTGGCGCGGCCCTCGCCGGTGAGGAAGTAGTAGATCTTCGCACCGACCGGATGGGCCCCGCGCGCGCCGACGTACAGACACGCCCAGGGCCAGGCCCCGTGGCGATGGCAGGCGCCCTTGAGGTACTGAAAGCCGCCGTAGTGGTGCGGATAGGCCGGCGTGTGCGTGGCCCAGACGTCGTGGACGTTGTAGAGATAGGCCTCGCCGAACTCGAAGTTCTCGCGCGAGCATTCCCGTAGCGTCTGCAACATCAGCGCATGGGCAAGCCGGCCGACGCTATCGCCGCCGGCAAAGCCCCAACGGCCAAACTCGCGGCACCAGCGGCCGTTTTGGATGAAACCGTGAATGTCTTGGCAGACGTTTCCGTGGAGCCAGAAGCCGTACCAGCGGCATTTCTCTTGAGACGACTTCCAGACGTCGATGGCGGAGGTCAGCACCCGCTCGACGTCCTCGTGTTCCCCCGGAACGCGCTCGCGATACGGCCCCAACGCCCGCGTGCTGGCGTAGTGCCGCGGTGAGGCCCAGACCAGCGGGCGGTGGCAAAACAGGCGGTAAACGGCCCGCAGTTCCGCGTCGTCGACGTCGCCGGCGTGGGGATAGATCATCGCGTAGTGCGTCCGGCCGACTCCCTTGGAGGCCAAGCGATAGTTGGGCCGCGTAAGCGGTGCCGGCCGCGTGCCCTGCGGATCGTCGGGTGTGCCGGTCTCGCCCACGCTCCACTCCCGCGCGTGACGGCGGAAATCCAGCGGCGGGGCCTCCGGCGGCCAGAGATTCAAACTCACGCGGCCGGCACTTTGATCGGCGTGCAGCGACTTCGCCGCGCTGCGCCAGAAGTCCTTCACCCCAACGGCGACGCCCACGGCATGGTCTGGCTCACCGATCGCTTCGTCGGGCACAACGTCGAGCCCAACGTCGAGCACGCCGTCAAACCTCCGCCCGGTGGCCGAGACCGTCGCACTTCCGCCGGTCGATTGCCAGAGGGTGAAGTTGTCGGCGTCTTGCTGATAGAGACCCGAGATCGGCTGCTGCGATGGAAACACGTCGTCGCCAAGATATCGCACACGGTCGATCCCTTGCGGCATATTTAGCGACAATCCCAGCGAGCGGATGAAATCGTGATCGCCGTCGCCTTCGTAATAGAAGAAGTGCTCGATCTTCAGCAGCGGCTGGCCGGCGTAGGCGTGGATTCGCAGGCGGAACGGACAGTCGCCCTTGACGTCGGTGCCTTCGATGGTGGAGCCCACGTGTTGGTAGGTGTAGCGGCCGTCGACGCGCACCACGGTCCGCAGCGGCCCGGCCTTCTCGAGCACCACGCCGTCGACGACCAGCTTCGACGGGTCGAGCTTGCCGCCGCGGACGTAGCGCTGCATGGGCGGATAATCGCCGGGATTTTCGGCGTGGATGAAGTCGCAGAAGTTCACGCGGCGGCCGCCAGCGTCGTGGACTACGCGGCCGTCGAAGACAAGTTCGTCGAGGAAACCGCTGCCGTGGCGATCGACCGAGAATCGCACGCGGCCGGTATCGACGGTGACGCCCTGCTCGGTTTCGGCGGCGGTAATCCCCTTCGGCGGCGACTGCGGCCGCACGTCGTCGCCGAATAGCAGCTTCACATCGTGCGGCCCGGCGGTGGTTGGGAAATCCAACAACAACCACTTCACGCTGCCGTCCGGCCAAACAGCGGTGACTTCCGTTTGCAGCGGCACCTCGTGTCCGTCGATCGAAAGTCCTACACGGTCGGCATTCTGCAAGACTCCACGCGCCAACGGCACACCCCCGGTCACCGGAAACGGCCGCGACGTCCGCACGCCGCCGAAGTCGATCGAAAGCGGCAACTCGCCGGCATGACAAACGGGTGGAGTGCAAAGTGCAAAATGCAAAGTGCAAAGTGCAAAGTGCAGAATGGGACACACAAGTAGAATCGGCCGGTGCCGCGGTCCGTCTTGCATCTTACACCTTGCATATCGCATATCGCATTTCCTCCGCTCCGCACACGATCATAGCATCCGCCCCCGCTGCGCATGCGCTGCATGATGCCGATCCGGGGCGTACGATCGGGAAGATTGCAGTCGTCGTTCGCGTCTTTCCGGTAATGAGGAATTCGGCATGCGCAGCGTTAGCAGAGCAACCCGAAGTGTTGTGCCGTGGCGGCGATCTCGCACTCGTGAATCGACCGTTCTTCCCGGTTGACCCAATTGGGAAAAAAGTCGCCGAACGCGTTTGCCTCCAGCACGCAGGGCGAGCAGTCGCGGCGGTCGAAGGCCAGGTCGACGCCGACGGCCGGCAGATCGAACAGACCGGCCGCCTCCACCGCACAATCCAAACCGTCGAGCCATTGCCGCTGGGGGATCATCCGGCGACATGCGTCTTCGTCGCCCCGGTGGCCGCCGAGGTGCAAATTCGTCATCGGGTGGGGGCTGACGCGAAAGACCGTGCCGGCGATCGATCCGCGAATCACCACCACGCGGACGTCGAAGTTCAGCCCGTCGACGCGCAGCTTGGGGATGCTGCGCTGCACGGTCGCGTGTTGGCTCAGGAGAAACTCGATTACCCGCCACAGATCGGCCCCGATCACGTGCCGAATATGCTGCGTATTGTGGAAGCGGCCGTCGAGTTCCGCGACCGTGGTATCCGCCGCGGGCCAATATGCCAGCGGCTGCACCACGGCGATGCCCGAAGCACAGGAACCGTACGCCAGCTTGACGAACGTCTCCGTCCAGCGCCGTTGCTTGAGGTCGGCCATCAGGTCGTCGACCGATCCGGTGGGCCGGAAGCCGGGCGGCACCGGCACGCCGGCGGCTTCCAGGCGGTCGGCGGTTTGGTTCTTGTCGAACAGCACGGCGACGTGACGCGGGTCGGCGGTGGGCACAAGCTGCGAGTTCGCTTCGCAGGATGCCTCAATGCCTTCGAGCACTCGACAAAGCCCACGGTAGATCAGCCGCGGAGAAGCGATCCATCCTTCCGCTGCGGGTGGTTGCCACTCGCCCGGCGGTTGTCCTTCGGCACGCTCTCCGCATTGCATCAACCGGCGGATCACCTCGAAGTCGCGCGCCGGAGATTCCAGGCGCAACAACGACGGCACGTCCGGCGCGGCGAGTTCCTCCAGCCGTCCGTCACGCTCGACGACGTCGGTCCACGGAACCACGTGTACCTGCGGCGTAACGTCGCGGCGGGCCCAAAAGGCCTCCAACTCGCGGCGGTAGTATTCCCACCGCATGCTGGCCGGATCGGCGACGACCGTGTAGTGTGGGCGTGCTATTCCATGTCTCCGTACCACAGGTGCTCGCGCTCCTCGTCGGGCTCGCCCTTGAGTTGATTGACGGCCGCCAGATTCACGCCGGTCGCCCGCAAGGTCTTGATCCCCGCCGGCGTAATGTAGTTGCTGGCCAGAACCAGGCGGTCCAGTCCGCTCAGATCGGCGCCGGCCAACGTTTCGGCCCCTTCGTCGGTGATGCACCCGTAGGTCAAATCCAGGATTTTGAGTTGGCCCAAGAGGGGCGAGCCGACGAGTTCGGCGATCCCCTCGTTTCCCACGTCGCTGCTCCGCAACTCGAGGTGCTTCAAACCGGTCAGGCTCTTGGATCGGCAGATCGCGCGAAGTCCCTCGAGACGGATGTAGGCGTTGTCGTCGCCCGGTTCCAGCGCGTGCGGATGAAAGGCTACGGCTTCGAGGTTGGTCAACGATTTGTTCTTCGCCAGCAACTCCAGGGGATACTCGTGCAGATGGTGGACCGTCAACGAGCGCAGTTGCGGCATTTTCAGCTTGAAGAGCTTCTCCGTATCCACGTGGTGCGCTTCGAGGTGCAGCGTCTCCAGGCGAGGCATCGCACGGATCAGCGGCTCGATACCCCGGGCGCTGAGATGGCACCCGACGGGATCTTCGGCCCATTCCAGGTGGCGTAGGTTCTCGAACTTGGCACCCGTCAAGGTCACCAGCCCGGGCACGTCGTCGTCGCCCCAGTCTCCCCCCTCGAACGGATCGTCGTCACCGTCATACGACCACTCCATCGGTGCGTCGCGGACGACCAACCGGCGCAGCATGCGCGCGTGCTGCGGGCGTTTCAACACCTTGGCGAAATCGGGCAGCAGAATCTCAACCGTCAGCGAGTCCAAGAACCCGCGGGCAAACGTGTACTGGTAGGCGTTCTTCTTCAACCAGTCAAATCGTTTCTGGGCTTTCGCATCGAAATGCGGCGCCAGATCGCCGAGCCAATCAGGGCCGTGGTCCTTCAGCAGTTTTGCCTCGACCTTCTTCAGTTGCTTGCGGTCGGCCGCCGAAAGCGACTCGTCTTCCAGCCGGACCTGCGCGCCGACGAACTCTCCGCGAGGATCGCCGGCTTCCATCAGCCAGTCGGCGTACACGCCATAGCCGTCCAGGTCGTCCGGGTTCTTGAGGATCTCTTGCAGAAAAGGCTCCTGCTCCTTCGCCGATCGTTGGGCCGCTTTGACCTGCGCCGAGCGGGATTGGGTCCGATCGACAACTTCAACGTAGCCCTTGCCTGTCTTCTGCGCGATCAGCTTCTCGTACGAGGCGCGGGCTTTGGCCTCGTCGGGAAACTCCTTCGCCTTGGTCTGCCCGTCCGTACCCGCGCGGCCGTAGCAGACCGTATGGGCGTTGCCCGAGAGTTCGATCGTCCAGAACTTGTCGGACTTGCCTTGATGGAACTCGAACATCCGCGGAGCGACTTCACTCTCGCCGGCGGCCGCAGGCTCTCTCTTGGCCATGATTGTGTACCTCCATTACCAGGCCTCTTGCGATGTACCCAAGCGGCCGCCATTGTACACAAACGTGCGCTGATGCAAGAAGTCAGGCCGAAGTGACAGGAGAACTGCAAAGTGTGCGGGAGCCCGAAAAAGGGGACCGGCTCCGTCGACGATCGATGTGGCTGTAGGGATTCGCAGTGCCGACGGTGCCTG
>CAYYNP010000052.1:0-27165 GCA_964472545.1 uncultured Planctomycetaceae bacterium
ACTCGCCCTTGAAGAGCGCGTCGCGTCCGTCGCTGAAGAGTTCTTCGGCGGGCGGAACGGCGGTTGCGGGTTCCGCTGCCGGTGGTTCGGGCGCGTCGGCCGGAGCAGCCGCGGGTGCTGCGGCCGGCGGCTGGGCGAGCGCGAGGCCGCCGGCAAACAACACCAGGGCAACGATTGCGATCGGGAGGGTATTTCGCATCCGCATGATATGGTCTCCTTGTTCGGGTATCTGCGCTATGGCTTACCGAAGGTACGTATCGCGGCGATTAGAGCCAGTAGGTCTTGATCCAAGTGATCTGTTGCTTCGCCTTGGCGGCCTGCGGGCCGTCGGGGAAATTGGTCGTGTAGTTCGTATACGCGTCCATGGCGTTGATCCACTCGCCCAGATGTTCGTAGTTCTCGGCGATAGCGAATTGGGCGGCCCCGGCCTTTTCACTGCCGCGATAACTTCGCAGGAAGCTCTTGTAGGCTTCGACGGCCTTGGTGTAATCGCCGTCGCGTTCGTAGGCTTGGGCGATCCGCCAGGAAGCATCCTCGGCCACGTCGGTCCCGTTGAACTGCCGGACGATCTCCAGCCAGGTGGCCATGGCGGCCTTGGAATCCTTGAGTTGCTGGTCGTAGATCGTGGCCATCTGCAACAACGCCTCGTCGGCCTTGTCGGCCCCGGAGACCTTCGAGGCGGCCGTATAGGCCTCGACCGCCTTGCGCAGCGCGGCATTGGTCTTGTCCTGACGATCGGCAAGCTGTGCCGCCGTCTGCGACTCGACCTCCTGGACCGCCTTTTGGGCCACCAGCGCCGTGTTGGCCGCATTGAACTGGCCGTAGAGGCCCGCCTGCGAGGCGGCCTCGACTTCGGCCGCCTCGTCCTGGCCGGCCTTCTTCAGGTCGGCGATCCGTTGGTCGCGAATGTCCAACTGCTTGCGGCGTCCCGACTGGGCCTCCTGATAGGCCTTTCGCTGGGCCAACTCGCGGTTCTTCTCCAACGTGCCCTCCCGGGTCACCGTGGCCAGGCTGACCGCCTCATCCTCGTGGCTCTTGCCGACCAGGAACAGCGCGTCGTCGGCCATCAGGCTGTCGGGGTACTTCTGGGCGACTTCCTGCAACGCCTCGCGGGCCTTTTCCGTCTCGCCGAGTTGCAGGTACGTAGAACCGACCTCGAACAGGGCGTCGTCGGCGAGGTGGCTGGTGGGCCATTTGGCGACCACCTTGCGATACTCGATGATCGCTTTGACCGGGTTGGAAAGCTGCCTGCGGACGATCGTGGCAATCTGATGCTGGGCGTCGAAGGCCTTTCGCTGGCCGTCGTCGTCGACCAGGCCTTGGTATCGCACCAGGTCCTTGAGCACCTCGATCCGCCGGTTGGCCTCGGCCACCTTGGCGTCTTCGGCGTAGGCCTTGACGTAATCGCGGTAGGCGTCCATCGCCTCGCGCCACTGGCTGAGGTTGATCGTGCACTCGGCGATGGCCCACTTGGATTCCTGTACGAACTGCCCGTTCTCGAATTCGTCGATCACTCGGCGATACGCCGCGATGGCATCTTCCCAGGCCTCGTTGGTCTGGTGAATTTGCCCTACCATGGTCAACGCTTGGCCGGCTTGGGCGTGGCGGGGGAAGCCGTCGACGAACGTCTCCAGCACGTGCAGGGCCTCGACGTAGCGCTTCTGGGTCTTAAGCTCCGAGCCGATCTGGAAGATGGCGTCCTGCAGGCTCTGGTCGGCTCCGCCGCGGGCGTAGTTGAGTTCCTGATAGGCCTCGGCCGCCTTCAGCGGACGTTTGAGCTTCTGGTGATACGTTTGGGCGATCTGCAGCGCGGCCTGTTGGGCCAGGCCGTGCATCGGATCGTGGATCGTCAACTCGTTGAGCACCAGGATCGCCTCGTCGTAGAAGGCCCGAGAGTCCAATTCGGTGGAAATCTCCCAGAGCATCTGCGGGATGGTGCCGATTTGCGGGTGGTCGGGATGCTGCCGGGCGACTTGCCGCAGTTCCCGCGTGGTGCGGACGTACTGTCCGCGGGCGAGCGTGGGGCTGAACGCGGCGACCACCCGGGCTTGCGTCAGAAAGCTCTTGGCGACGTCCCACTGGGCCTGCTGCCGATAGCTCTTTTCCTTCGGGAAGTCGGCCACGAGCTTGGTCAGTTCCGCCCGGGCGCGGTCGAAGCGCGTGGAGACTTCAACGAGCATCTCCTGCTTGGTCGCCTTTCGCTGGATCGGCTTGGCGGCCCAGGCCAGCCGGTCGCGAGCGATTTCCAGGCTCAGCTTGGGACGCTGGGCGTCGGTCGGGTTGTCGTCGAGGAACCGCTTCGCCAGCGCGGCCGAGCGCTCCCATTGGCTCAACTCCCGCCAGTGGCCCACCATCACCAGGATCTCGCCCCGCGACTGCTCGGCGCTGGGAGTTCTCGGATGGTCTTTGCGGATGGCGGCGAAGGCGTCGTAGGCGGCCGCGATGGCCTTCTCTTGCCGGGCCAGTTCGGCGTCGGAAAGCACCGCAACGGGCGTTGCCATCTGTTGCGGCACTTGCTGACCTCGGCCTTGCGGTTGTTCTCCCTGCTGCATCACCGGCTGGTTGAAGGTGATCTGCTCGCGAAGTTGTGCGACCTGGGCCGCACGGCTCGATTCTCGCCGGCGGATCATGGCCAAGAGTTCGGAATCGCGTTGGGCTTCCGGCGGCGGCTCTCTTCGCGGGGGAGGCGGCGCCGCGGTGACGACCGGCGCCGGTGCCCCTGCCGGCGGAGTCGCCGGCGGCGGTTCGGCGGACGCCGGTCCTTCCCCGGCACCTCCGCCGCCTCCTATGCCCATCCCACCGACAGCCATCCCGCCTGCGTCCGCCGGAGCGTACGGACTGGGCCGGCTATCTCCCGGGACAAGAGTCCCCATGGCCGTTCCGTCGAACGCGAAGTCGTGCATCGCCAGCATCTGCGAGTCGAGGCCCTCGGCCGTCCCGCGCAGGCCGCCGGTGGTCAACGCGGCGAGCACCTCGCGTGCGTGATCCGGCATCGCATGGCCGAGTTGGCAGACCGCCCGGGCGAACTTCAGCCGCTCGGGCCGGCGGATGTCGAGTTCGGACGCCAGCAGGTCGGCGTAGACCGCGTCGGCCACGTCCCAAGCGTCGATCTGGGCGTAGCGATTGGCCACGGCCATCACTTTGCCCAGGGCGTCGGCAACCAGATGGCTCTTCGGGTGGGCGCCGATGAACTCCTGATAGGCGGCGATGGCCGCGGCGAATTCCTCGCTGAGCCTTGCCGGCGGCGGATCGTCGGCCCCGCGTTCGGCCGTTTGCTCGGTGAGCAGCTTTCGCGCCCGGGCGTCCAATGCATCGGCCCGGGCAAAGGCCGCCCGTTGCACGACGCTGGGGCTGCCCGGCGTCGATTGCTTCAGCACGTCCACCCCGGCCGCGAACTCGGACAAGTTGGCGTAGACGTCGGCGGCCACCAGGTGGGCCGATTGCTGTTGGAACGTGCCGGCGATCGCGAAGATCCGCTCGACGGCCTGCGGCACCATCGTGCTCTGCGGCCGGTCGGTAACGAACTTCTGCCACCGATCGATCGCCGCCTGGAAGTGCGGCCCCAACACGAGTTCCTCGTCGGCGCCGTACTGCGTGAGCGTTCGGACCAACTCGCGGCGGGCGTGCTCGTCGGCCGATTGGGCCAGCAGGAACGCCGCGTACTCGTCGGCCAACGCGACCGGCTCCTTGGGCTCAACGCGAATCGCCGCCTCGGCGACGTCGTAGTACTCGAGCGTCTTGTAGTGCCGTACGACCGCATCGGGTATGCTGCGGACTTCCGGCAACTCTGGGCTGCTGGGAACCAGATCGCCTTGGAGTTGGTAACATCGCGAGAGGGCCTTCTCCAATGTGGGATCGAGTTGCCGCGGCACGGTCAGTCCTGCGGCGGTCAGACGTTGATGGCCCCGGGTGACCTGCTGGACCCAAAGCCTCACGACGGCCAGTTCCGCCCGACGGCTTTGGGCCGCCGGCAGCTTGTCGGCCAACGTTGTATAGGCCTCTTCGGCGGCGGCCCAGTGTTCTGCGCTGATCCACGCCGTCAGGTGATTGCCGATCTGCTGAAGGGCCGCCGGAGCGTGTGCGTTGTCTGCGGCAACGAACTCGGCCAGCGTAGCAAGCAACTCGCGTTGTACGTCGGAAAGCTGCGCGTTCTGTTCGCTACGGCCGGCCTTGACGTTTTCGCCAAAGACCACGGCCGCCTCGGCAGCGAGCCGCGCGGCATGCCGGGTCATTGCACCGGCCCAGGGCGGATCGTTTGGCTCGAGAGCGGCCGTCAGTTGGCGGCTGACGTCGAGCGTCGCCTTGCGCACCGTCGCGTTCTCGACGCCTTGGTAGCCGGCCAGCACGGCGTCGGCCAACTCGATCGCCTGCTGGGTCACGGCCGCTTCAGCGTCGGCTTCGACGACCGGCAAGACGACGCCGAGCGTCCAGGCGTCGGTGGCGATCAACTGCCGCACGGGTCCCGCCGCGACGATCTTCTCGGTATACGCCCGTAGCTTCCCGGCCAGCTTGACTTGTTCGTCCCATGCAGGCTGAGCGGGAAACTCGGTGTTGATCAGCGTGTACGTATTGACGGCCTCGGAAAGCTGCCTGCTGAACGCCTCGGCCGTGACGGCTTCAGGCGAGACCGCTCCCACCGCCGGACCGGCGCTTTCGTTCGCGGCATCCGGGTCGGCCAAACCCGGCAGCCCCACGGGAACCGATTCGGGAAGCCGGCCGGAGGCGACCAGCTTGTCGAGCGACTCCAGCACGACGGCGCCCTGATAACCGGCTCGGGCGATCAACAGGACCCGGCGCGTCTTGCTGGGCATGGGGGCTTCCAGCAGCGTCCGCGTGCCCGCCAGCGCCGCCGCCGGATCGCCGGCAGCCGCGTATTGCTGACCGAGGTGCTGCAAGAGCCGTTGGATCATCGCGCTGCGCTCGTCGGCCTGAACTGTGCTTCGGCAGATCTCGGCGCCCAGCGCCACGGCCAAGAGGTCCGCGTTGCGCAAGTCGCCCTTTCGCTCGGGCCGAGCCTCTTGGAGAGCCAACGTCAGGTAGGCGTCCAATAGTGTCCGCCGTGCCTCGTTCTTCATCGGGTGATTCGGATGGTCGCGCAGCCAGTGCGACAGGGTCCCGGTCAAGTCCACCGTGACGGCTTGCTGCAAGTCGAAACGCAGCCACTCCAGCCGGGCAGTCGGCGCGGCCGGGCTCTGAGGGAACTTCTTCAGCACCTGCTTCAACAGTTCGAGCCCCTCACCGATCGCCGGGCCGCCGCCGCGGAGCTTGGCTTGTCCGAGCAGGAGCATCGTCTGTGCTTCGTCGACGTGCTCACCGTAAAGTGATTGGATCTCTCGCAACGTCTTCTGGGCGTCGGCGTAGCTGCCGGCGCGGACGTTCAACTCTGCCTGGAGCGTCATGATCTTGGCACGCTGGGCATCCAACGGCGCTTTGTCGGCCAACAACTTGCCGCACTCCCGCAACGCCGCCGCGTCGAGTCGCTCGCGGATCATGGTCTCGACCAGCGCGATCCGCGTGTCGACGTCGCGCTGCCCGCCCTGTAGCGCGTCGAGCATCCGCTTGGCAAACGGCTCCTGCGGTGCCAACGCCAGGGTTTGCTTCCAGGCGGCGATCGCTTCATCGACTTGCCCGAGTTGGTAACGGGCCTTACCCAAGAGGAGGAAGACCTCCGGGTTGCGGTTGTCGGTCTTCGACGCCCGTTCGGCCTGCTCGGCGGCCTCGGCGAATTGGCCGGCCTGATACGCGGCTTGGGCTGCTTTATAGAGTTGTTCGGCGTCGGCCTGTGCCCATGCCGTGGAGGGACTTGCGCCCCAGAGCAAGACCCATGAGAGTAGAAGTACAGTTGCCAGGATCGGTAGAATCGGTCGTCGCATGGGCTGGCTCCTTGGAATTCGGCTGCCGGTAAGGGCCACCGGAAGGGCGCGCGGAGAAACGTACTCCCCGTAAGGATGGACTCACCGGCTTAGACCGGCCGACGGTGCAAGAAGTTCCGCACCGAGGCGTCGATAGAACCGCCCACCATAGTGACCGCGGCTCTCCGTGCAACGATAGCACTTCTGAGGCCGCACAATAAACAAAAAATGGGTTCCCAAGCCGCCGCTCGGGAACCCACTGTGTGGGGCGACAAAGAAACGGCGCCAAGGCCGAGTTCTGTCGAGTGTTCGGGTTTTTGCCTGGCCGCGGGCTGCTACCAGCCCCCTCGGCGTCCGCCGCCACCGCCGCCACCTCCGCCACCTCGGCGGGGTCGATCCGACTTCGGGCGGGCCTCGTTCACGGTCACCTTCCGGCCGGCGATTTCCGTGAGGTTGACCTTCTCGATGGCCTCCTTGGCCTGCTCGTCGTCGGACATTTCGACGAAGGCGAAGCCCCGGGAACGTCCGGTCTCGCGATCCTTGATCACGTTGACGGACGAGACTTCGCCGAATTCGGCGAATGCCTGCTGGATGTCGTCTTCGGTGGCATTGAAAGAGAGATTGCCCACGTAGATGTTGGTCACGATCCGGTTCCTTTCCACGCTCGGTAATGCGGGAGATCTTGGGCCCAATGTCACGTATGCGGAAAGGAACGCCCTATCAGCAAAAACGCCGCGGACCCCGCTCAAAAGTACGGATTATCCGCGAAGGCCCCGGCCCGGTCAATAGGGGCCGTGCCTTGGCCGCCGGAAATGGCTGCCGACTACCACACTCCCCAAACGTATGGGTGTACCGGCCGGAAAGACACACCTGCTACCTGCGCAACTCGATCCGCTTCAGCCCCACATCGGCCACAAACACCAGCACGGCGGCGATGAGCAGATAATGCCAAAGCGGCGTGTTTCGCTCGGCCCTCGCGTTCCGTGCGGCAAACACGTCGCCGGGCTCGGGATCGTAGGCACCGCCGGTCTGTTCGGCGATTTGCCGCAGCAACGACTCATTGGTCGGCTCCAAACGATACTCCTCGCTGTAGGTTATCGAGAGTCCGCCGTGTCGCGTCGCGACCGGATTGCCGGCCTGAGAGAGCGTGGCCTTGAGCAGGTACGTGCCGGACTCTTGTGTGGCAAATGGCGCGGCATAGCGGCCCGGGGCGATTTGGCGAAATGGACTCTCCAGGCCCTGTTGGTCTGGAACGACGATCTCCAACGTGCCGGTGCCTTCATTGATGAAGCGCCCGGCGGCGTCGGCAGCGTCGAGAATTGCCAAGCCCTGTCCGTGGGAATGTTCCGCACGCAGCACGATCCGCCCGCGCGACGCGTCTTGCTTCATCGTATGCCGGACCAACTCGGCCCAGAATTGCCCCAGTGTGGACCATTTCAGCCACAGCGGGGCCCAGGTTTCCTGCATGTCGGAGGTGAACGCCACGCTGGTGCCGCGGCCGTAACGCCACCAGGCCAACAGCGGGTCGCCGCTCTCGGCGGCAAACGCCACGTGGGCGTCGGGCTTGGGTACCGTTTGCACGTAGCCCAGCAGCCGCGGAGCCGTGCCGAGGTTCAGTTCGCCGAACACCTCGGCCGCATCGACCGTGCCGGGCAGAACCAGTTCCTCGATAATGCCCGCCCGCGGCGGATGGGCCGTCTCAAGAGCGAAGATCTCCGGGATGCGCGCGGGATCGTCGCAGTCGTAATAGCGGCCGTTGCCCAAGTCGGCAATCCGGCGGAGCAGTTCCGGGGCGGCCTCGCTGCCGACGCCGATCGTCGAGACGGTGATGCCGGCCGCGGCGATCTCTTCGGTCAACGCGTCGAAATCGCCCGGCTGCGACAGTCCGTCGGTCAGCACGATCATGTGCTTCAACTCGGCGTAGGCCTCGTTTAGTGCCAGATAGGCCCGCTCCACAGCCGGAAACATGTTGGTCCCACCGCCGGCAGTGATCGCGGCGATTTGGCCGCGCATGCGCTGCTTCTCGTCGTCGGTGCAAGGGGCGATTTGGCTGTGCCAATGGGAGTTGTCCTCGAAACCGATCACGCCGGCCGAGTCGACCGGCCGCAATCGCTCGATCGCCTGCCAGGTGGCCGTCTTGGCTAGGCCGATGGCGTCGTCCTGTTTCATCGACTCGGACTGATCGATCACGATCATCATGGCCAGCGAGGGCTGCTTACGACCCGCACGCACTCGGCAATCGACCGGCAGGATCGTCTCCAACGTGGTGTCGCGGTACTCGCCCGACGTAAACGCCCGGTCGCCGCCGACGGCGATCAGCCCGCCGCCGAAGTCGTGGACGTATTGCCCGACGGCGGCCATCTGCGCCTCGGAGAGCGACGCGGCGGGGACGTTGTACAACACGAGCAGGTCGTATTCGTGCAGCGCGTCGGCCGCTTGTGGCGTTTGGTCCGCTGCGCAAACGGTGACGTCGATACCTTCACCGCCGAGCACGCCCATGAGATGCCCGGCCTCGCCGCCGCGGCCCTCGACCAGCAGCACGCGGATCGGCCGCGGGGCGCAGGTTACGCCGGCTGCCCGGTTGTTGGTATCGACAGTATCTTTGCACCCGCCGATCTCCGCCGTCAGCGTGGCCGCCGTGCGATCCTTGATCGAACGACGGAAGGTGAATCGATTTGCCCCCTCTTGCAGACTGACCTCCTGCGAGTCGACCGATTCGCCATCGTCAAACAACGACAACTCGCCCGCGTCGGCGTGCGTTGATCGGACAACCACGTGCAAGTCGAACGGCTCACCCTGTCGAACTTCGCCCGGCGTCTCGACGGCCACGACGTAGACCTCCGGTTCCCGCAGCCCGGGCAATGGAACGGTCGAGACCGGCACGCGGGCCGCTTTGGCAGCCGCCAAGACGTCGCCGAGCGTTTGGCTGCCGTCGCAGAGCAGCACGACGTGTGGAACGTAGCCGGCGGGAATCTCGGCCCGGGCCGCCGCGATCGCTCGGGCGGCGTTGCTGCCTTCGACGTCCAACTCCACGTTCGCCGGGAGTTCATTTCGAGGCATGCCCGGCTCGGCCGCAAACGGCAACACGGCCCAACGGTTTTCGCCGGCGCCGGCGGTCGCCTTATCGATGAAATCGGCGGCCTCGGCACGAGCTTCCTCACGCACACTTCCACTGTAATCCACCGCGAACACAACGAACTGCCGAGGGCTCGATACGCGCATTTCCGGCCCACAGAGCGCCACGGTCATCAGCAGCAGCAACACGGCCCGAAGCGCCAGCGACACGATCCGCTGCCGCGGCGAAAACTGCACCAGGCTGCGGCGCCAATAGAAGATCAACAGCGGCAACACGACCAGCGCCGCCAGCCAAGCCGGACGTGCGATTTCGAGTTGCCAGGTGGAGTCTTCCATCTCAACTGATCCAACGCCGCTGATAGAAACACCATTCCGTCGTCAACAAGGCCAAGGCCGCCACCAACAGAATCAGCCAACCCGGCAGACCGGCCCCTCCCGCCGCCACGGAAGCGGCCGCCGTGCCCAAATCTCCCGGCGCCCGCAGATCGCTTTCGGCCGCCGTCGCCCACGCGTCGGTGAGAAGTTCGACGTCGAGCTCCGTATCCGGGCGGTCTTCGGCCGCGGAGAGTTGCATCGCAAGCTGGTTGTCTTCCGCATACGCGTCATCATGTGCGAGCCGGGCCGTCAGTGTGCCGGCGTCGGGGACGCTCGGCAGATCGAAGATCGTCGGCCGCCCGCCGCCGGGAGAAACCGTGATCGACCGCTCTTCCACCGTTGCCGCGTCGAGTGTCAGCACCAGCGTACACGTCACGTCGGCCTCGGAGAAATTGGTCACTTCCACCAGCACGTGCCCACGTTGCGATTCGCCGGGAAGCCGCCGTGCGGCCAGCCGAGTAACGGCCGCGTTGCCGACCGGCTGGCCCACACGTATCAACTCGACGTGTTTCGCGGCGGCCAGCTCTTCGGCCCCCGCGAAACATCCGTCCGTGAGCAACTTGATTTCGCCGCGCGGCCGTTCGCCGAGCATCCGCCGGGCAACCTCGACCGCCGGCGTCATCCGCGCCGGCGCCCGAACCGGCTCGATCGACGCCACCGCCTCTTCAAGCGCCTGGTGATTGTCGGTCAACGTACAGCGCACGCCGACCGTCCCGCCGGTCGATAGCACGGCTGCCGAATCGCACGCCCGCAGCCGACCGATTAGCCGCCGGGCCGTCTCTTTGGCTTGATCGAGCCGCGTAAGCCCGCCGTCGGCCGCCGTGCAGCCGGCCGAGTTGTCGACCACCAACACCACGCACCGCGGGCCGGGAATCCGCGGTTCGGCCGCAGCCAGCACCAGCAGCAACAACACCGTCAACTGCACGGCCAACGAAACCGGATGCCGCCAACGCTGCCAGGCGTCTCGCTTGTCTTCAGCCGCAAACACCCGCTGCCAGAGCATGTCGGTGGCCACTTGCTCCTGCCGCAACCGCAGCCGCCGCCGATAGAGCAGCACCACGGCAACCGCCGCCAGGAGCCAGAGCAGCGCAAGGGGGTGTATGAAGGTCATGGTCGTCGGATTCCGGTCGATGCGCCCAACGCTACGTGGTTTCGAGCGACGCGCGTGTTTCTACCCCCAACACTCTCAACAACACTTCATCCTCCCGTGCATCGCCGGGGAACTCCAGATGCACCAGCCCGTGCTTCGCGCAGTAGTTGTCGATCGATCGGCGAAACTTGGCGTAGAGTTCCCGGTATCGCTCGGCAGCCTTCTCGGTGACCGTGACTCGCCGGGCCGTGCCGCTTTCGGCGTCGACGAGTTCTACGTCGCCGAGCAGTTGTGTGGTGGTCTCCGCAGGATCGAACACGCGCACCACCCGCAGCTCGAATCCGGCCCCGCGCAGCACGTCGAAACCGCGCCGGAAACCGCTCGGGGCGTACAAGTCGCTGATCACCAACACCGGCCCCGCCCGGCGTCCGCGCACGAAACGCTCGGCCGTCTTCGTCAGGTCGGTCTGCGTGCCCTGCAACTCAACTTGGCCGAGGAACCGCAGCAGCCGGCCGATCTGTGCCGAGTCGCGAATCGCCGGCCCGCGGGCGACGATGCCGTCGGAAAAAGCCGTTACACAAACGGCGACTAGGTCGTTCACCGCCGAATAGGCCAACACGGCCGCGATTTGTCGAGCCAGCCGGAATTTCGGTGGATTGCCCAACCCCATGCTGGGCGAACAGTCCAACAGGACGTCGACCCGGCGGTCTTCGTTCCCCTCGAACACTCTCACCAGCAACTCGTCGCGTCGGGCACTGATGGCCCAGTCGACGTAGCGGTAGTCGTCGCCGGGCGAGTAGTCGCGCAGGCCCACGACTTCGGTGCCGACGCCGGAAAGCCGATCGCCGTGCGGAGCGACCAGCGACCGGGCAGCGGCGCGCTGGGCCAGCAACGACAGATAACGAAAGCGTCGGAGCAGTTCGAGATCGAGCGTTGCCATGGCAAACCCGCCGGCACTTCTGCCGTGCGGTACTTATTCGGCAGCGGGTGCGGGGGAGTCGGCCGGGTGGCCGAGAACCGTCTGCAGCAGGTCGTCGACAAGCGTGCTCGGCTGCACGTCTTCGGCTTGACCCTCGATGTTGAGGATCAGCCGATGTCCCAGCGCGGCTTGTCCCAACGCCCGCAGGTCGTCTGCTGCGACGCCTTTGCGGCCGGCCGCCAACGCCCGGACTTGCGACGCCAAGACCAAGGCGGCCGCGCCTCGGGGGCTCGCCCCGTAACGCACGTATCGCTTGACCGACGGCGGGGCCTTCGGGTGATCGGGATGACTGGCCGCCACCAGCGAGGCGGCCGCGCGACGCACGCCGTCGTTTACCGCCACGCGTCGGGCCAACGCTCGCATCTCGACGATCCGCCCGGCGTCGACGATCGTGGCCGCCAGCGGCGGTTCGGCGCCGGTGGTCCGCTTGAGGATTTCCTCAATCTGCGGCTCGGTGGGCGACGCCAGCGCAAACTTCAGCAAGAACCGATCGAGTTGCGGCTCGGGCAGCGGAAAGGTGCCTTCCATCTCCATCGGGTTCTGGGTGGCCATGACGAAAAACGGCTTGGGCAACTCGAAGCTCTCGTTGGAGACGGTGATCACGTCACCCTCCATCGCCTCGAGCAACGCCGACTGGGTCTTTGGCGTGCCGCGATTGAGTTGGTCGGCCAACACGACGTTTGAGAACAACGGCCCCTTCTGGAACTCGAACGTACGGCGGCCTTGCGGCGTTTCCATTACCACGAACGTGCCGATCAGGTCCGACGGCATCAAGTCCGGCGTGAACGGGATCCGCTGAAACGAGACGTCCAGCACGTCGGCCAGGCTTTCAACCAGCCGCGTCTTGCCCAGCCCGGGCACTCCCTCGAGCAAGACGTGTCCACCGGCCACGATAGCCGTCAAAACACCCTCGACCACGTCGTTCTGCCCCACGATGACCTTGCCGATTTCGCGGCGCATGGCCTCGAAATCCTTGCCGAAGGCGTCGAGTTGCTGTGCGATGGGGCTATCGGTGCTCACAGGTTGGTCCTTTCGGCTATATTCGGCCCGCTCAATATGGCCACGCGAAGTGGCCCGGCTCTGGCCTGACGCTACCTCAACGCAGTATCACACTGAGGGCGGTGTGGGTCAAGAAGCGGTGGGCGGTATGCAGTAGACAGTACGCAGTAGGCAGTAGCTCGACTGCTCCATTTCCCTATCGCCAGCACGACGTTCGCTTCTACGGTGCGCCTTGTGCGATTCGTGAAGGGCGATCTGGAGACGCCAAGAATCCCATCTTCCAGCAAGAAGCCCACCCATATTAACTAGAACGAACGGCGTCATGAAGGAATACTCGGACGCCTCCTTTTCGATTAGAAGCATGGGTAGCTAGCTGGCGACTCGGACTCGTCAATTTGGGTGGTTCGCCGCAGTTTGGTTGCCACAGAGACGCCATCCTGGTAAACTGATAAATGAAGAATTGGGTCGGTGCGCCGGCATGGACTCAATCGTCGATTTGGTGGCCGGTATCCCCGAGAGCCTGGCTGGCGGGTTGACGATAACATGTGTAGAGCATTCCTTGTGGAGTTCGGTGCCCTTCGAGCGGCAGGCCGATGGTGTTGCCACGAAGACTAGCCTAAGGAGTTGATCGGATGAGAAGCGGCATTCTACTACTGACAGGCGTAGCGTTGCTGGCGGGAATCTGTTGTGCGATTGCACAGCAGCCGGCCGCCACCGCGGTCGATCCGGCACCTTGGCACATCGCCGGCGTCGATCGGCTCAATCAAGCGGCCCACGGCGAAACCACCGCGTCGAACGAATACCTGCACGTCCAGGTCCGGTTCAACCTCCCGCCGGAAGCCCGCAAGGGGCACAGCTTCCAGGTCGTCGACCAAAACAACCGTAAGGTTGGCCGGCTTTGGAGTTGGGACGACAAGAAGTCGATCGTCACCTTCCGGGGCAACTGGCAAAGCTTGAACGGACTGTATCTCGACGCCAACGGCCATCGCGAGCCTCTCTTCCGCACGGCGGTCGCGACGACGCCCCCGCAGGTCGTGCCGATTCGGCCCGTTCCCGTTGGTCCGGCGCCTGTGCCGTCGGTCGTGCCTCGGGAGACCATCGTGGGCACACCGCCGGTTGTGGTACCGCGTGAGACAATTGTTGGCGGCGGTACGCACGTCGTGCCACGTGAGACGATTGTCGACCCGAACCGAACGGTCGTAGTCCCCGGAACGCACGTCGTTGGTCCGCGGGTGGTTGGCGGTGGGACGCACGTTGTGGGCGGTGGCACGCACGTCGTTGGCGGCGGAACACATGTTGTCGGCGGCGGAACTACGGTGATCGGTCCCGGCCGAACCGTTGTTGCCCCCGGCGTGATTGCCCCCGGTCCGACGGTGGTCGTTCCGGGCACAACGGTCGTGGCCCCCGGCGGCGGCGTCGTCGGCCCTGGCGTCGGCCCCGGCTATGCGGGTCCGGGTGCCGGTCCTGGTGCCGGTCCTGGTGCCGGTGCGGGCCCCGGTGCCGGTCCTGGTTCGGGCCCCGGTGGTCCGTGTCCGTGTGAGAATCAATTGGCGATGGGCCCCGGCGTGGCTCCGGGCGTTGGCCCGGGGCCCGGCGAAGGTCCTGGCCCTGGTGAAGACTGCCCCTGTGAAGGCGAAGGTCCTGGTCCGGGCGAAGCTACAGGTCCCGGCGGCCCGGGTGAAGGCCCCGGCGGTCCCGGCTCGGGGCCCGGTGGCTCGGGTGGCGGACCTGGTGGGCCCGGTAGTGGTCCTGGTAGCGGCCCCGGAAGCGGTCCTGGTGTGGGTCCCGGCGGTGGTGGAGGTGGCGGAGGTGAAGGCGGCCTGGCGCTGCCCCCGCCGACCGAACTGCCTGCCGATCCCCGCTTCGTGCTCTACATCGCCACGGGCGACGAAACCGGCCCGGGCAAGGTCTACCAAGTCGACGACAACGGCCGCGTGCTGGGCGTAGTGAATCTGCCGCATGCCCCGACCGGGCTGGCGCTGCACCGCGAGCACGGTTTGGTCGTGGCGATGCCGCGCGACGGCGGCCGGCTGATGCGGATCGACGATACAGGCAAGACCTCGACGTTGATGGAAAAAGACGAGACAATCGTGCATCCGGTCGACGTCGGCATTGGCGGCGATTCGGACACGATCGTGGTGGCCGACGACATCGCCGACGTGTTGGCGGCGACCAGCAGCGGCGGAACGAAGCCGGAAGTCTACCAGCGATTCGAGGGCCAGAAATGGTCGGCCCAGAGCATGTCGGTGGCGGTCACCAAAGACGGCCACGTGATCTTCGGCACCGACGGCGACGAGGGCATTTACCGCTACTCGGGCGACGACAAGTCGGCGGCCTCGCAACCGCTGCTGCCGGCGGCCGGCGGCGTGGCGGCCGATCCGAAGTCGCTGCGTTGGGCGGCCACGCAAGCCCCCGACCAGATCTACGTCTTCGAGGGCGAGGAGTTGGTCAAGAAGCTGAGGCTGCCGCCGAACAAGAGCATGTATCGCAACGGACTGCTGTCGTTCTCGCCGGCCGGTACGGTCTGCGTGGCCGCGCGCGACAGCGACGAAGCGATCGGCGCCCCGTGGCTGTTCATGTACGACATCGAGAAGGAAGAGACGCGGAGCCTGTTCCCCTGGAACGGCGAGAAGATGACCGACTTCGTCGTCGGCCCGCGGATGTTCTGGGATCGCAAGTCGCCGAACACCTATAAGAGTACGTACTAGCGGCGGCCGGGCAAATGCAGGCCGTTTAGCCGCCGCCGGCACGGCGGCGAGAAGCGTAGACGCGTGACGTCGAGAACACCGCCGTGTCGGCGGCGGCTAAACACTTGACGGCCGACTCGATTATAGGGCATATTGGATCGTCTTGTACGACGGGAAGTGCCATGAGATCTTTTCGCGCAGGGTGCCTTTCACTGACGCTGTTGGCGCTGATGGGTCACGCAGCGTGGGCCCAGCCCGGCTCCACGGTGCAGTTACCCACGTTCTCGTTCTTTAGCGTGGGCACGACGGTGTCGGTGCCGGACCGCGGCAGCGTCTACATGGGCGGGGTGAAACGGGCTGCGACCGGGCGTAACGAATTCGGCGCGCCGATGCTGCCGTTTCGGCCGTTCCGCAATTCGGCCATTGGCATGGAACGGAGTGCTTCGAGCGTGCGGGCGACCGCCTACATCCACGACTTCGACGCGATGGAAGAGGCGTTGATGGGTCAGGCCTCTTCGTTGCAGTCGTCGTCGTATCGTCCGTCGTCGCAATGGGGCCCCGCGGTGCGGCCGTCGCGTTCGCAGATTGCGGCGTACGGCAACACGCTGCAGCCCCGCAATCCGGCCGGCGGTTCGAGTTGGCATGCCGCGGGCACGTCGGGGGCGGCGTTGCCGCAGCTTAGCGTGGCCGATGCAAAGGCCGAGCACGCGGCCCAAGAGGTCGCCCGCAACGACAAGGCGGCCGACTACTTTGCCCGAGGGCAATTGGCCGAGGCCGGCGGCAAGGCGAACGTGGCCAAAATCTATTATCAGATGGCGGCCCGGCGTGCTACGGGGACGCTGCAGCAGCAAGTGGCGGCGCGGCTCGAGGCAATCGGCGTGGCCCAGACCGGCTCGCAGCTTGCCCACGGCGCGCCGTAGACCGTCCGTCGACTCGCCACAGGTTGCCGGCATCTCGTGTGTCACTGCTTCGCTTAAGCGGTGCGGTTGGTATCCCTCTCGTGCAAGGCACTGCTTCTGCGAAGCAGTGGCACACGTGCGTCGCTTTGACTCTTGGCCCTAAGCCCGGCCACGGAGTTCGTCTCTGCCGGCGACACCGGCTTGTCACGTTTGGCAGCCCGTGCGACAATGAAGGTGGATCTGTCGAACGTCATTCGAGTAAGCCCCTTTCGAGTCGGCCATGAGCACGCCCCCACGACCGGACACGAATCCGCCGGGAGCCGCACCGGTTACGGTGCCGACCGGTTCGGCGACGGCACCGGGTCCGCCGAAGGTCGACATGTTGGCTTCCGGCGAGATGCAGGCGTATCTGGATCGGCTGAAACGCGAAGACCGGCAGATCGGCACCCGAAACGTCTATCTGGCGGTGGCTTTGGGGGCCGGCTTGCTGTTGCTGCTGATCGTGCTTTGGGTGATCTACCAGAAGACGGTGGGGGCCTATGCCGTGATCGACGAGATCCAGGTCGAGCCCGACCCGATCCAGCAAGGGCGGCTGCGAATCCGTTTTCGGGTGCTTTCGCCCGGCAAGGTCTATTGTCGCCGCACGTCGGGCGCGATGACGACCGACCGGATCGACACGTTCGACGAGGCCTGCGACGTCGATCGAAGCTGGTCCTGGGGCTATCGGCCCGGCGAGCCGATCGAATTGGCACTGACGTCTCGAGGCGGGCTGTTTTGCAAGACGTTCACGGCCAGTTGCCCAACGCATGGCCAGGCCGACATTGTGATCCTGATGGACACCACCGGCTCGATGACGCCCAGCATCCAGGAGTTGAAGGACAAGTGCGTCACGTTCTCCGAGAAGCTCGATTCGCAGGACCTGACGCACCGCTTTGCGTTGATCGGGTTTGGCGATACGAACGAAGGCCCCTGGGTCGACGTACACGGGTTCACTTCCGACGTGAACCAATTCGTAGGATCGATCGACGGCGTAAAGCGTTTCGACGGCGGCGACTTGCCCGAGTCGGCGTTGGACGCGCTGGAGACGGCCCTGGAATTGCCGTTGGCCGAAAACGCCATCCGGCGGTTCTACCTGGTGACCGATGCAGCGTATCACGGCCCCACGCAATCGGGAGCGACCGCCGAGACGATCCGCGCCCGGTTGCTCGAACAACGCGTGTTGCTGACGGTCTTCTCGAAGCCCAGATTCCAGGCCGACTACGAGAAGCTACTCGGGGCCGAGACGGGCCGTTTCCTGGAAATCGAGAACTTCGGCAAGGTGCTCAGCCAGGGGCGGGTGTTGGAGGATTGATGCGATGAAACGCTGTCCAGCGTGCGGCCGAGACGTTCCGGACTATGCGGCGGCCTGTCCCCATGCCGGTTGCGGCCGGGTGTTGGGGCCCGAGGGCGGCACGTCCGGGGCGATTCCACCGCCGCCTCCGCCAGCCGGAACCGCGGGCGGTTCGCCCGCCGGCATCACACCGCCGAGTCCGACCCCGCCCGGTCCGCAGGCCGGCGCCACGCCGACCATAGCGCCTCCGCCGCCTCCGGCTGGCAGCGCGGCGGGAGCATCTGTGGCCGCACGACCAACCGTGCAGCCGCCATCGGGCGAGACGGCGGGTATCGCCCCGCCGCCGCCATCGAGTATGACGCCACCAAGCCCAACGCCGTCCGGCGTGCCTTCGGCGAGCGGTCCGGCGCCCATCGGCGGCGTCTCGCAGGTGGCACCTGTCGGAGTCTCCACGCCCGCCCCGCCGATGGCGCCGCCTCCGCCGCCCGATGCACCGTCGCCGGATGCACCGTCGTCAAACGCGCCGTCGCCAAACGTGCCGATCCCGGTGGGCCGTGCGCCGACGCCGGAGGCGGCTTCCGAGGAAGTCCAAGTCGAACTCGAAGGGCTCCGCCAGCGGGTCCGCCGGCGCCGGCGGCGCAGCGCGATGTTGGGCTACGGCACGGTGGCTGCCGTGTTGCTGGGGCTGATCTGCGGTGGGACCTATTACGTCAACGCCGTGCTCAGCTACGCCAAGGTCCAAGACGTCGGCATCGCCCGGGATCCGATCGACCCGAACCGCGTGATCCTCTCCTATCGCCCCACCAGCGACGGCACGATCGGCTTTCGCCGCCGCAGCCGGGACGACTGCACCACGGAACTGCTCGACCAAGTCATGTCCGACGCCGTGGGAGACGAGCAGACCTTCCAGTGGCGGATCAGCGGGCTCGAGGCCGGCGAGGTGATCGAGGTCGTACACCTTCGCGGTTGGTCGAGGGTCTCCCAGTCGGTCACCGTTCCGGAGCGTCCGCCAAGGACCACGGCCTCTGCGCCGGGCAGCTACGCGGGGCCGGCGTTGGGCAAAGGCGCGTTGTCCGGCCAGGTCGTCGACGCTACGAACAATCAACCCGTGGTCGGCGCAGAAGTGCGGATTGCGGGCACGCCCTTGAGCGTGTTGAGTGACTTTGACGGCAACTTCCGCATTGAGGGAGCCCCGACCGGCGTGGCGTCGATCGAGATTTCGGCCAACGAGTTCGCCACCGACAAGTTCCGCAAGGAGCTCTTCGCCGGCGAAGAGAGCTACGTTCGCGTGGTGCTCAACCCGGGCATGGAAGAAGGGCAGATCCGGTTGGTGTTGACCTGGGATCGCCAGCCGGAAGACCTCGACGCCCACCTGGAAGGGCCGTTGCCCGACGGCGAGACGTTTCACGTGCACTACGATTGGCAGGGGGATCTCAAGGCGAACGAGTTCGTCCGGCTCGACGTCGACGACCGCAACGGCGAAGGGCCGGAGACGATTACCGTGCTGGGCGTCCAGCCGGGCACGTATCGCTACTACGTCCACGACTACTCCAACGCCGACGAGCCCGAGAGCACGGCCCTGGCCCAATCCGGGGCCGAAGTGCGGCTCTACCAGGGCGGGCAGACCTATCGCTTTCGTGCCGGCCACGAGATGGTAGGCAACGTCTGGAACGTCTGCACGATCGAAGTCACCGACGATCGCCAGGCGGTGGTCAAGAAGGTCGACGAATATCAGGGGGCCGAGTTGGCCGCGCTGGGCCTCTACGAAAAGCGCACACAGGCCAATCGAACACAGTGGCTGGGGAACCTCGGCGGCACGGCGATCAGCGAGACGGCCGTGACCGACGGCCTGCAGTGGCTCGCCCGTCATCAGGCGCTCGACGGCTCCTGGACCCACCGCTGCCTGGGCAACGGCACCGAGACGCGTTGCGAAAAGCCGGACCTCTGCTCCGGCGCCGGCGATGCGTACGAGGCGGCGCTGAGCGGCCTGGCGCTGCTGGCCTTCCAGGCCGGCGGCCACTACTACTTCAACGATTCGCAGTATTCCGAAACGGTCCGCAGAGGGCTCGACTGGATGGTCGAGAACCAACAGCCCGACGGGGCGCTGGTGGGATCGAAGCGAGGCAAGAAGTTCAGCGGAGAGGCCACCTATCACCAGCACCATATGTACGAACACGGTATCGCCGCCTTTGCCCTGGCCGACGCCTGTGCGGCGGCGGCCGCGCTGTACCAACCGGAGAACGAGCGGTACATGCAGGCGCTCGAGAAGGCGGTGGCGTTCATCGAGAAGACTCAACACCTCGACGGCGGCTGGCGATACACCGACGATCTTTCGCGGCCCGGCGACAGCTCGGTCAGCGGTTGGCAAGTCCTGGCCCTGAAGTCGGCCAAGGAAGCCGGCGTGGCGGTGAGCAATCGCTGCGTGGAAAACACCCGCACCTTCTTCGAGCGGCGCGACATGCACCGCAACGGGCAGACCGGCTACACCGACGACCAGATCCTCCATACCGACGCCACCACCGGCGTGGGCATGCTGGCGCGCCAATTCCTCCTGGACGACCACGACGCACCGCTGATCGCCGACGCCGCCGAACACCTCGCCCGGGAAGCCGAGATGAAATGGGGCGACCCGCGGGGCAAGCGGGCCGAGTCGGACTACTACCTTTGGTACAACTGCACCTTGGGTATGTTCCAGGTCGGTGGACCGCAATGGGACCGGTGGAATACGGTGATCCGCGATACGCTGGTGGCCTTGCAGGAACACGAGGGATGCGAGCGGGGCAGTTGGGAGCCGGAGAGCAGGTGGGGAGACCGAGGCGGGCGAATTTACACCACCGCCCTGGCGATCCTCACCCTGGAGGTATACTACCGATATACGCGGTCCGCCGCGGTCGACGCCGGCGACGTCGAATTGAACGTTGCTCCGGGAGACGACCCGCCGACGGGCGTGCCGGTGGAATTGCCGGTTCATGGAGCAGGCGTGGAAGATGGTGGTTAGTGGTGAGTGGCGGGTGGGGCTGGTGGTTGGGCCGCCGAACTGATGACGCTGGCGAAGGAGCCGGCCGATGAGTGATTTGCTGAATGTGTTGCGGACCCACGAGCAGGAGATTGCCCGTGCGTTGACCGAGAGCCTTCAGCAATCGGACTGCCCCACGCTCGGCCGAACGCAAAGCGGCACCGCCGGAGAGATGCTCCGCACGCTCTGGAGTTGCTGCCAACGCGACGACGAGACGCCGGCTCGCGATTGGGCCGGGAAGCTCTGCGAGGAAGGCACGTCGATGGGTCTGCCGCTGTCGGAGGTGCTCGTGGGGCTGGGGTGCTTGGAACGGGTGGTGCGGTTCCAGATCGTCAAGACCGGCTACGAGCCGACCGTGCTGATGCTCACGCTCGGCGAGTTGGGCGACGCGGTCGATCTGTTGCGCCGCCGCTACGCCGAGGCCCAAGCCTCCGCCGCGGCGCCGTCGGCCCGGCACATGCTCGACCTGGTGGCGTTGGCCGAGAGCACCGACGCGTTCATCTGCATGGCCACGTTGCACGGCCGACCGTTCTATCTCAACCCGGCCGGCTGCCGTCTGCTGGGACTGGACGAAGACGATCCGGTGCTCTCCTCCAGCCTCCACGAATATCACTCCGACGAGTCGTGGAAGCAGTTGCGCGACGTGGCCGTGCCGGCCGTGGAGCGTCACGGTCAATGGCAGGGACGCAGCCAATTGCGTATCGGCCAGACCGGCGAAACGCGCGACGTGCTGACGACCATGCTGCTGGTCAAGCGGCTGCACGCCGAGAAGCCGTCGTGCCTGGCGATCGTCCACAGCGACGCCGGTGAGCAAGTGAAGCTGGAAGAGGCCCTGGCCGAGTCGCAAGCCCGCAAACACGCGATCCTCGAATCGGCCCTGGACCCGATCATCACCATCGACCACCAGGGGGTGATCACCGAGTTCAATCGGGCGGCCGAATCGACCTTCGGCCACGCCCGCGACAAGGTGCTCGGCACGCAACCGTCGGAGGTGCTCTTTCCGGCCTCCGCCAGCGCGGGTCAACAGAACCGCATCGACCGCTATCTCGACTCGGGTGAGGGTTCGATGCTCGGCCGGCGGATCGAGGTCACGGCGGTTCGCTCCGGCGGCGAGACGTTTCCGGCCGAGATGGCGATGACCATCAGCCACGAGCAAGGGGCACCGGTGTTGACCTTCTTCGTCCGCGACATCAGCCTGCGCAAAAAGGCCGAAGACGAGCAGGCCCGCTACTCCGCCGAGTTGGAGCGGTCGAATCGCGAGTTGGAGCAATTCGCCTACGTCGCGTCGCACGACCTGCAGGAGCCGCTGCGGAAGATCCGCACCTTCAGCGACCGCCTGGAGATGAAGTCGGGCGAGCTGTTGAACGAAACCGGCCGAGAGTGCGTACAGCGGATGCAGAGCGCCGCGACGAGGATGCAGGTGTTGATCGAAGGGCTGTTGACGCTCTCGCGCGTGACCACCCGCGGCCAGAGCTTTACGCAAGTCGATCTGGCCCAGGTAGCCGAGGAGGTCGTATCCGATCTGGAAGTGCAAATCGCCCGGGCCGGGGGCCGGGTCGAGGTTGGCAGGCTGCCCACCATCCAGGCCGACGCGCTGCAGATCCGCCAACTACTGCAAAACCTCATCGGCAACGCCCTGAAGTTCCATCCTGCCGACCGGCCGCCGGCAGTGAGGATCTGGGGGCGCCTGATCGACGACGAGAACGCTCCACACACCGGGCGGCAAGCGGCCGGCCCGAATTGCCACATTTTGGTGCAGGACAACGGCATCGGTTTCGACGAAAAGCACCTTGACCGCGTCTTCGGCGTCTTCCAACGGCTGCATCCCCGCGACGTTTACGAAGGCACGGGAATCGGGCTGGCCATTTGCCGCAAAATCGCCGAACGCCACGGCGGCAGCATCACCGCCCGCAGCAATCCCGATCCGAACAGCTCCGACCAGGGCACCACGTTCGAGGTAATCCTGCCGGCAATCCAACCGCAGAAGGAAGCGAAGTAAGAGCCCCCGCTACGAAGTGCCCCATTTTAGGGCCCCGCCCCGCATGACACGCCCCCTTGCCACCTGCCGTACGATTCTGATGGCCGACGACGACGCCGACGATCGTCTGCTGGTTCGCGATGCGCTGGGCGAGACCGGCCGCCCGTACGACCTGCGGTTCGTGTGCGACGGCGAGGAGCTTTCCGACTACCTCTACCGACGGGGAGAATACGCCAACGGAGCCGACGCGCCGCGGCCGGACCTGATCCTGTTGGACCTGAGCATGCCGAAGAAGGACGGCCGGGAGGTGCTCGCCGAGTTGAAATCCGATCCGGCGTTGCGCCGGATCCCCATCGTAGCGTTGACCACCTCGACGGCGGATGACGACATCGGCTATTCTTACGATCATGGAGTGAATTCCTACGTCACCAAGCCGGTGACGTTTCGCGGGCTGGTCGATATGATGGAGACCTTGGGCAAGTACTGGTTCGAGTTGGTGCAGTTGCCACCGGAAGGCTGAGATGGAAACCCGACGCGTTAGAATCCTGCTGGTCGAGGACGACCCGGACGACGTTTGGGTAATGCGGGGTTTGCTGGGCGACCGTTGGGACGGCCCCTTCGAGTTGGCCCAGGTCGAGTTGCTCGCCGACGCCGTGCAGACCTGTCGAGACCGCATCTTCGACGTGATCCTGCTCGATCTGGCCCTACCCGACAGCTTCGGGCTGGAGACGTTCCTGGCGATGCACGCCCACGCCGACGGCGTGCCGATCGTGGTGCTTTCCGGCCACAGCAACGAGGACGTGGCGATCAAGGCGGTTCAGGCCGGCGCGGAAGACTATCTGGTCAAGGGCCAGGTCAACGACGACGTGTTGGTGCGTTCGATCCGCTACGCCATCGAGCGCAACCGCCGCCACGACGCCGAGGAGGCGCTGCGCGACACGTCCGAAGAGTTCCGGGCCGCCCAGGAGATCCAGCAGCGGCTCTTCCCGGCCGAGTCGCCGTCGCTGCCGGGGCTCGACATCGCCGGGGCGCTGTATCCGGCCAAGGCCACCGCCGGCGACTACTACGACTACATCCCCATGCTCGGCGACGGCATCGGCATCGTCGTCGGCGACGTCAGCGGCCACGGCATGGGGCCGGCGCTGCTGATGTCGGAGACCCGGGCGTGCCTGCGGACGCTGGCCCAGATCTACGCCGACGTCGGCGAGATCCTCACGCGTGCCAACCACGTGCTGGCCGGCGACACCGGCGACAACCAATTCGTCACGCTGGCGATGACCCGCATCGATCCGGCCACCCGTTCGCTGATCTACGCCAGTGCCGGCCAGCGCGGCTATCTGCTACATGAGGGCGAGGAACTCACGGTACTCAACAGCACCGCGATTCCGCTGGGAATCCAGGCCGACACGATCATCACCAACGGCCCGCCGATGACACTCAAGGCCGGCGAAATCGTGACCTTCTTCACCGACGGCGTGTTCGAGACGGAGTCACCCGGGCAAGTTCGCTTCGGTTCCGAACGGGCATTGCAGGTGATCCGCTCGGAGCGCGACCGGCCGGCTCGGGCGATCGTCGACGCCCTGCGCGACGAGATCATCGGCTTCTCCCGCCAACGGCCCCAACGCGACGACATCACGATCGTGGTGGTGCGCGTCACGCAGTAATAGGCGCCTCGCCGAAGGACCCCATGCCCGAGCTTCCCGAAGTTGAGACCATGCGCCGCTGCGTCTTGCCGGTCGTCGGCAGCCGGATTTGTGGGCTTTCGCGCCCTCGGTCGCGATTGCAGCCGATCAAGATCGCGCCGCGATTGAGCGACTTTCGACGCCGCGTGACCGGCAGGGACATCGAAGCCGTCGGACGCGTGGGAAAGCGGGTGGTGGTCGAGTTGGACGGTGAGGGGTCGCAGCAGGGCGATCGGATCGTCTTCGAGCCGCGGATGAGTGGGCTGGTGCTGCTGGCCGATCCACCTACGGAAGAACACGTACGATTGGTCTTTGCACTCTCGGGAAGAGAACCGAGCGAATTGCTCTTCTGGAACCGCCGTGGGCTGGGCGTCGTGCGGCTGATGTCGCCGCGGCTGTTCGCCCGGGAACTCGGGCCCGATCGGCTGGGACCGGATGCGTTGGACGTCTCACTGGAGACGCTGATCGAACGCTTCAACTCCAGCCGCCGGGCGATCAAGGTCGCGCTGTTGGACCAGCGGTCGCTGGCCGGCGTGGGGAACCTCTACGCGTCGGAAATCCTGCATCGCGCCGGGGTGCATCCGGAGGCGGCGTGCAACGTTCTGACGCGTGCAAAGTGGCAGGCGATTCACGCGGCGATGAGCGAGGTCCTGCACGAAGCGATCGAACATCAGGGCTCGACGCTTCGCGACGGCACCTATCGGATCGCCCGGAACCAACCCGGAAACTTCCAGGTCTGCCATCGCGTCTACCAGCGCGGCGGTGAGGCGTGCCTACAATGCGGCCGGTCCGAAATCGTGCGGATCGTTCAGGCCCAGCGATCGACGTTCTTCTGCCCGCGTTGCCAGCGGCGGCCGCAAAAGTAGTCATCTTGCTCCGCAAGATGTCACTCGTCTCGCGGAGCGAGACGACTACTATACACCAAAGACCGGGAGTTGGGTTGTTGGCATTGGCGGCATTTGCTAGCCTACCGGCAAACACGCTCTTTCAAGGGGGAGACGTTCAATGCAGATTCTTCACAAATCGACTGTCATCTTGGCCGTGACGGCGCTCTGTCTCGGATGCGGCGGAGAATCGGCGACCGAATCGCAGCAAGAATCGAAGCCGACCGGCCAAACGACCGAAAAGGAGCCTGCGGAAGAGACGCCGGGCTTCGGGCAGGCAATCAAGGCGGCACGGCAGAAAGACCGGGAGGCTCAGCAGCGCCTGGAAATCGACATGCTGCAAATGGCCCTGAAGGAGTACAGAGCGCAGTATGGGGAATTCCCGCCAGACTACAGTGACTCGGCCGCAGTCGAGCGTCACATACGCCGCGTCTTCCCACGATTCGATCCCGAAAAGTCCACACTGCCGCCTTCGGACCTCGACCCGGCCCAGGCGCTGGTCTTCTGGCTCAGCGGTTTCTCGCCCGACCCGCGTAACCCGTTCCGCGAGGATGGGCCACGCGACGCACCGTTGATCGACTTCGAAAAGGACCGACTCGAGGACGGCCGCTACATTGCCGCCGCGGGCGAGAAGCCCTACGTCTACTTCCACTCGGCCACCTACGAGACGGTCAGCTACCAGGGGCTGCATCCCTACAAGCTCGACGAGGGCGGCTACGCCGAGCCGCGGCAGTTCCAGATCATCTCCGCCGGCCTCGACGGCGACTACGGCACCGGCGGCAGCTACCCGTCGGGCGAAGGATTTGCCCCGGGTGACTACGACAACATGGCCAGTTTCTCCGGCAGTCCGCTTGGGGAAGCAACGCCCTGAGCCGTGACGCAACCGGCACCGACGGGGGGTGCGCCTGCGGCGAGTTGTTTGAAGTCGCCTTGCCACAAGGTACACTAGCCCTAGCGAGTTCCATGCTCGTAGCCGAAGTCGCCAGACTTTGGCTCGCAGCGGCGAGGAAGCCAAACTCTGGCGAGTTCGGCTACTTCCATGTGTTTGCGGTAGAGAATTCCCGGCCTGTTGGTGCCTTCCTTAGGAGCGACATGATGAAGCGTTACGTACTGACCCTTTTCGCAATTGGACTGATGGCTACAATTCTTGCGGTGGCCTTTTCAACTTCGGTGATCGCGAGCGAGACGAAAATGAGCATCGACAAACAGCCGTACGGAAAGCTCGAAGACGGCACGCAGGTAGATCAATACACGCTCTCCGACGGCAAGTGCCTTTCGGTCAAGATCATTACGTATGGAGCGATGATCACCGCCGTCGAGATGCCCGACCGCGAGGGCAAGGTCGAGAACATCACCCTCTGCCGTGACTCGCTGGCCGACTACGTCGAAGGCCATCCGTACTTCGGCTGTGCGGTGGGCCGCTACGCCAATCGGATCGCCAAGGGTAAGTTCACGCTCGACGGCGTCCAGTACACGCTGGCCACCAACAACGACGCCAACCACCTGCACGGCGGCGACAAGGGTTTTGATAAACTCGTCTGGGACGCCCAGCCGATCGAGGACCACGGCAAGGTCGCCGTGCGGTTCTCGCTGGTCAGCCCCGACGGCGACGAAGGTTATCCGGGCGAGTTGAAGGCCTCGGTCACGTACACGCTGACCGACGACTGCGAACTGGTGATGGACTACACCGCCACGACCGACAAGCCCACGGTGGTCAACCTCACCAACCACGCCTATTGGAACTTAGCCGGCGGCGGCGACGCCGACATCCTCGGCCATCGGCTGATGATCAACGCCGACCGCTACCTGCCTGTCGACGAAGGGCTGATCCCCACCGGCGAACTCAAGGCGGTCGAAGGCACACCGATGGACTTCACCTCGGGCAAGAAGATCGGCTCGCGGATCGCCCAGGTCGAGGGCGGCTACGACCACTGCTACGTGCTCAACCAAGAGAAGCCCGGCGAGATAACGCTGGTCGCGAGGGTGTCCGAAAGGAAGAGCGGCCGGGTGATGAAGATCACCACCACGCAGCCGGCCGTGCAACTCTACACGGGCAACTTCCTCGACGGCACGGTCAGCGGTGGCGGCGTCGACTATCAGAAGCACTTTGCTTTCTGTCTCGAGACGCAGCACTATCCCGATTCGCCCAACCAGCCGGAGTTTCCCAGCACGGTTTTGCGGCCGGGCGAGACCTATCGGCAGACGACGGTGCATAAGTTCAGCGTGAGGGATTAGTGCAAGTCGTTGGGTGGCTGGGGGCGAGCGCAGCGAGCCCCCAGACCGCTGCATTCTGGGGGCTCGCTGCGCTCGCCCCCAGCC
>CAYYNP010000052.1:27175-40563 GCA_964472545.1 uncultured Planctomycetaceae bacterium
GTGTGATTTGGGGGGCGCGGCCGCCCGCCCCCCAGCCCACGCCACCGATCCATCACTCTCTCGTTCCCAAACTCCAGTTTGGGAACGAGGACGTGTGGGTGCTGTCTACCCCTTGACGATCCACTCCGCCGGCCGTATGAATGGTGTGAATGATAGACCGTTCTGACCCCGCGATAGGAGGGCCTTCGATGAAGATCGAACTCCAATACTGCACTTCGTGAAATTACAAACCCAAAGCCGTCAGTTTGGCGGACAAAATCAAGGCTGCCCACGGGGACCGAATCGACGGCCTCACGCTAGTGCCCGGCAGCGGAGGGTGTTTCGAGTTGGCGCTCGACGGGAAGCTGGCCTACTCGAAGCTGCAAACCGGCAGCTTCCCCGACGAGGACGAGATGGTCGCCCTGGTTGGGAAACAATTGGGCTGAGCGAAACTGCCGCCCCCCATCATGCCTTCGCGGCGGAGCCGACGGCTTCGCCCCCTTTGGAGTGCGGTGACTTGTCACCGCTTTTTTTTCGGCCCACATGGAACCCACTTGCCGCTGGCCCCACGAGACGCCTGGAACTCCCCCTATGAAAAACGCTGCAAACGTGATTGTTGCTTCCGTTGTGCTCTGGCTCGCGCCGTTTTGTTTTGCGCTGGCCGACGACGGCTGGACCGCGCTGTTCGACGGCGGCGACCTGGCGTCGTGGAAGGTCGACGGCCCGGACGATGCGTTCGCGGTCCAGGATGGCCTGCTCGTCTGCGCCGGAAAGCCGGCACACCTGGTCTATGTGGGTGACGCCCGAAATGCCGACTTCCGCGACTTCGAGTTGAAGGCCGTGGTTCGGACATCGCCCGGCGCCCGGTCGGCGCTTGGCTATCACGCGACACCCCGCAAGGCGGACGCCCGCAGCCGCGCCCGCCGCATCCGCATCGACAACACGCCGCCGGGCTTCCGCGACGGACTCGACGCCACCCGCACCGGCAGCCTCTGCGGCCTGCGCCATCAACACATGACGCTGGTCGACGACGGCCAGTGGTTCACGCTGCACGTGACGGTTACCGGAAATCGAGTCCGCGTCTCGGTGAACGAGACGCTGATGGTCGACTTCACCGATCCGGCAAGGCCGGGCAGGCCGGCCGGCGGGGCCTTTACGATTGGCTGCCGCGACGCGCGAGGCGAAGTCCAATTCCGCCGCATTGAGGTTCGGCCGTTGCCCGAAGACGCGGCCGGGCCGCCCAAGTCGCCGACATTCGATCGCGTCGATCGGGCCTTGCTGGAACTGACCCGCCGCGGCTTTCCGGTGATCGACTATCACGTACATCTCAAAGGCGGCCTCACGCTCGACGAGGCGTTGGCCAACTCCCGCCGCACGGGCATCAACTACGGCATCGCCCCGAACTGCGGGCTGCATTTTCCGATCACCGACGACGCGGGGATAGACAAGTTCATCGAGGGTGTCAAAGGCAAGCCGATCTTCGTCGGCATGCAGGCGGAAGGCCGCGAGTGGGTGAACCTCTTCTCCAAGCAGGCGGTGGCCAAGTTCGACTACGTCTTCTCCGACTCGATGACCTTCACCGACGACCGCGGCAAGCGGACCCGGCTCTGGATTCCCGAGGAAGTGGAAGTCGGCGACCCGCAGGCGTTCATGGAGATGCTCGTCGCCCGCACCGTCACGCTCTTGAACAACGAGCCGATCGACATCTACGTCAATCCCACGTTCCTGCCCGACGTGATCGCCGAGCGCTACGACGAGCTCTGGACCGAGCCGCGGATGCAAAAGGTAATCGACGCGGCCGTCGAGAACGACGTGGCCATCGAGATCAACGCCCGGCTGAAGTTGCCCAGCGCGGCGTTCATCAAGCTCGCCAAAAAGGCCGGAGCGAAGTTCAGCTTCGGCACGAACAACCTCACGAAGGAACTCGGCCGGCTGGAATACTGCCTCGAAATGGTCGACCAGTGCGGCCTGACACCGGAGGATATGTTTTTGCCGCGACGGCTCACGCCGCAAGACGTCCTTCGACTGATGGGCGCCAAAGGCCTCCAGGCCGGAACGCCCGAGCAGGTCGACGGCTATCGGCGAGTCTTCCACTTCGGTGACAAGGACGGCGACGGGAAGCTGACGAAGAAGGAATACATCAAGGAGGGCCGATACGGAACGCCACAAATGCGCACCGGGATCTTCCGCGCCATGGACCGCGACGCCGACGACGTCGTGACCGAACGGGAGTACGTCGAGAACCGGCGCATCACCGACGAGTGCAAGGAGATCTTCTTCAAGATCGACAAGGCCGGGGACGGCAACGGCACCGTCAGTCGAGCCGAATTCGCCGAACACGCACCAGTCGCCGACAGGCGAACGTCGAAAGGGATCTTCGAGAAGATGGATACGAACGGGGATGGGCAAGTTGGCATGATCGAATGCCTGCGAGTCTGGGGCGGCTGGGCGAGAGACGGGCGAGAGCCAACCGAGACGCCTTGATCACCGCGGCAGGGTGGCTGGGTCTGAGCGTAGCGGTGCCCCAGATTCGTCTGGCTTTTCGAGCGGATCGGGAACATCGCCCGGCGGGGGAAAGTACTCGACGTCTTCCTCCGCATACGAGCCGCCACCGATAGTCCCACCACCGCCTCCTATCTCGGTGCGACAGCCGCAAAGAGAACAAAGCACGGCCACCACGAGCAGCACGCAACTTGCCCTGCGCATTTGTGACCTCCTTTCACACTTCGGTTTCTAGAGCCAAAGCAACCACTGTTTGTCGCAGAGCTCACTCCGGCCGCTCGATCAACGAATCCAAGAACTCCTGCGTGCGATCGACCGGCTTCAGATCGCCGGGGTGGTAGATGAAGCGGTTGGGGTCGACCGGGGCGTTTAGTTGCACGTCGTACCATTGCATGGTGACCAGCGGGCGGCTGTCGGAGCCGCTCTGGCGGCGGTACTCGATGCGATAGGGGAACAGGTCGGACTGGCCCAGCAGGACGACCACGTGGTCGGGCAGATGCTCCGGCAGGCGGCTGAGATCGACGGGGGTCTTCTCGTCGGCGCCGGGGAGCAGGCGGCTCAGCCAGCTTCGCTTCCATCGGCCGACCAGCCGCCAGACGGGCCGCTTTTCCTTGCCCCAGTGGCCCTGTTCGGGGGAGGTGAACTCGAAAGCCCCCTCGAGCCCCCGCAGAATCCTCGACAGCCCGCCAAGCCCCGGCAGCGTGGCCCCGTGACTGCGGCCGGGCGCCGTGGCAGCCCGGCGGAGCCGGTCGGCCGCCAACGCCACGTCGACCTGCGAGAGCGTCGGCTCGTCGAGCAGCTTGCGATAGGTCCACAGATGCGTGCCGTCGCAGACCTGCAACAGGCTGCTGGTGGCGTCGCCGACTCGGATCTTTAGCTCCAGCCGGGTCCTCGGATCCCCCGCCATGCGGTGTTCCCAGTAGGCCCCAGAGCCGGAGAGGCGTTGGCCGAACAGGTCGATTTCGTGTCGGATATCGGCCGCGATCGAGGTGTGCCGCTCAAGCTGCTGCACGGCCTCACGGATCAACGCTTGCGGGGCGACGGCTGCTGTTGCGTCGTCGTTAACCGTTTGATTACTTGCACTTAGAGTGCCAGATGGAAATCCCGGAGCGTGACGATCGGGCGCAGCGGCCAAGCGGAATTGCTGGGGCGCGTCGGCCGGCTGTCCTCGAACGGCCAGCATCAGCCCCCCCAGAGCGAAGATGCACAGTAATGTCAAGATGGGGGATTTAGCCATCGTTTTACGGGTCTTAACGGATTTGCCAAAGAATCCTGTTGTAGCAGGACGAACAATAGACCTCAGAAACGTGTCCTGCGCGGACGCACTTTGCGCCGGATTCCCTACGGCACGGGAGGCAGACGCCGGGGAAACCGCAAAGCAGCCGCCGGGAGCGTACGGCGCGGCCGACATTGTAGGTCGACTCCACCGTGGAGTCCACGTCAGTCGCGCCGGAGATGTTCTTGTTACGGTTGCCAGAAACCACTCGTTCGTCGATTCCACAACCCGTTTCACGTTCGCGTCAGGCCGCCATCGGGCTGCGGACAGGCCCACAGCGACAGTCCAGGGGGGACATGATGAGGTTATCGTTAGTGTCTTTGTTTATCGTGGCCGTCACACTCGTCGGCTGCAAACGACCGCTCCAGCAGAACCTTCCGCCGTCGCCGATGCTGATGCATCCGGGGCCGGGAGTCGACGGTCCGGGGCCCGGGGTGATGATGTACAACCCGCCGGCGCCGCCCAGGGCCGGCCGCACGTCGCAGATCTACTTTGTCGGCCCCGGTGGCATGATCGTCACTTGGGACGTCGGCGCACCGCGGATGTTCGACTCCGAACCGCTGACGTGCCCGGGACGTCAGAACTTCCCGCAAGGGGCCATCTACCGGATGAAACTGACCAATATCGAAGGCCGCGAAGACGTGGAACTCTATCCCACGCTCGAAGTTGGTCCCACCACGCCGCGAACCGAGGCCTTCCTGTCGCATAGTGCGATTCCGATCCAGTTCAGCCAGGAAGACTTCGATCAGGTGCTCACCGGCAACTTTGTCACCAAGGTGATCTACCTGCCGGATCCCGAGTTCCAGCAGTTGGCCGTGGCCGGCGTGGGTACGCTGGTCAGCACGCGGCTCGACCCGGGCGTCGATCCGATCGTCGAGGCCGACAAGCAAGGCGCCATCTTGGCCATCCTTCGCCTGGGCAACAAAGACGAGCAGTTGCCCAGCGACGTGATGGAAGGCAGCGACGTGATGCCGGCTTCGTACCTGCAGGGCGAGGCCGCCGGACTCGGCCGGCCGCTGGGTACGCCGATCGGCGGCCCCAGCACGATGCCGACCAATTACATCGCCGGGGTCAACGCGCCGCAGTACGGCATGCCGATGTGCGGCACGCCGATCGGCCTGCCCGGCCCGCCCCACGTGCCGCTGGGAATTCCCGCCGGTTTGAAGCAGCACGTGATGCGAAACCATACCAGAGTACACATGCCCCAGCCGACGCCGCGAGTGCGGATCGACGTGAAGCAGACGCCCGGATTCAGTTATCCCAAGGCGGCCAGCCACGTCACGATTCGCGAGCGGACGACCAGCGGCCCGGGCGTGAACCTGCACCCGCTTCGCGACCGCCGCCACGTGATCACCCGCGCCGAGTGCATGGGCACCCCGTGCGAGGTAGTGCCGGGCACCGTGCCGGGAGACTGTGACAAATAGGGCAACGGCGCCACGGCGGCCGTGACGACGCTCGCCACGCGGGCCACGGCCGCCGGCAACGATTTCACCATCAACTACCCTCGAGCAATAATCCCGACAATGGTCCGCATGCTCCGCAGCACAGCAACCTCGAACCCGCTTCGCGGAAAGCGAGTTGCCCGCAGGATGGCAATGTGCGTGCTCTTCTGTCTGGCGGCCGCCGCAGTCAACGCGGCGGAGCCGGGTGTGCACTATTGGCATCACGGTGCGATGCCGCCGGGAGCGATTGGCAGTCGGCAACTCCAGCGGGGCGGACCATTGCCCGGGTTTTTCCAGCCAGTCGAGATCAAGGCTCCCGACGGGGTCCTGATTTCGCTGGCTGTTGACGGCAACTTCGGCCCTGCACAGCGGGCTCCGCTGAGGGCCGGATTCCTCATAGGGCAGGTCTATCGGCTGAGGGTGACAAACCTGCCGATGCTCGAAGGCCTGGAGGTCTTTCCCACGATCGAGGTGATCGACCGGCTCTACGCCCCGCGGGGCCAACAGCGCCGGTTCGCCATCCCGGTCGAACTCAGCGAGGAAGACCTCAAACTGGCACTCGGCGGCAAGTTCGTCACACGCGTGATCTACTTGGAAGATCCCCGCAAGGCCGTGCCGATCCACGAAGACCCGACCGGTCAGAACTGGTTCGAGGTCGGGCCGCGGCGCGATCCGCTGGCCGTGGCCGATGCCTTGGGGCGACCGGTGGCCATCCTACGGCTGGGTGCCCGGCGTCCCGACGACGCCCTGGGCCCGGATGCGGCGTTCCTCTTCGGCTCTCCGCCGTTCGAACCGTATGCTGCCTCGGCCGCGGCGTCGCCGTCGCCGGCACAACCGACGGCACCGAGGGAACTGCAGCCATGAGAGAGACCGACCTATTCCCCCACCGCTGGCCCGTCGGATGGCGCTTGGCAGTGATCGCGCTGGGGACGGCCATCCTCTGCTCTTGCCGCGGTCCGGGACGACGCGCCGCGGTAGCTCCGCCGCCGTGTCCGCCGGTAGGCATGTCGCCGTGTCCGCCGGCGGGCGTTTCGCTGCCCGAGTCGGCCTATACGGGCATGCCGGCGGCTTACGGCATGCACGACGCCAACGGCAATCTGATCGTCGCCGAAGGCGATGCGGCGACACCACAACCACTCGGCGGCCCTTGGGCTCCACCCGGATTCCGTCAGCCGTGGCCGGCCGACGAATACCTGCGTGACGGCGGCGATCGGGAATTGCCGGCAGCCGTCGGCCGCGATTGGGAAATGCACAATCTCGACGTAGAAGACACCGTGGCCCATTTCGATACGCTCGACGGCAAGACGGTCGTCGCCCCGAGCAACCGCGTGCATATCTACGCCCCACGCTTCGGGGCCGTGCGCCAGGTGGTCGGATTGGTGGCCAACGAACAGGCCGACCTGGCGCTGAACAACCACCAGCGGACCACGCTGGCGGCTCCCGAGTCGAACGAGTTGGCCACCACGTACAAACAGAATCTCGAGGCCAACCGCCAGATCGGCACCAAGCCGCCGGTGTTGCTGTTGAGCGAACAGAGCGACGGCGTGGTGTCGACCGCCACCAAAGCCCGCGCGTTTCAAGACAGCTTGCTGCCGCACGAGAACCTGAAGCTGATCCGTCTGGGTATTGTCGACGGAACCGATATGGCACGGCTGGCCGCTGCCACCACGGCCGCGGTCGCCTGGTCGGGCGATCAGGCCGTGCAGGTGATTCTCGACCAGAAGGGCGCCATGGCGCTCAATTCCGATCAGCCCGGACAAGAGATCTTCACGGTCAAGGAACCGCCGGCCGCGCCGAAGCTGCGGGTGGTCAAGGTGGCTTCCGCCGAACACGCCGAGCCGGGCGACGAGATCGTCTTCACGATCCGCTTCGACAACGTCGGCAACCAGGTGATCGGCAACGTGACGATCATCGACAACCTGACCACGCGGTTGGAATACATTCCCGACAGTGCCGAGTGCAGCCTCGAGGCCAACTTCTCGACCCAGCCGAACGAGGCCGGTTCGCTGGTCATCCGCTGCGAAGTGATCGATCCGCTACCGGCCTTCGACGGCGGCATCCTGCGATTCCGCTGCCGGGTGCGGTAGGAGAACATGAAACTGGGGGTTTGGGGCTTGGGGCTGGGGCTTGGGGCTGGGGCTTGGGGCTGGGGCTGGGGCTGGGGTGGCTGGGGCAGAGCGCAGCGCTGCCCCAGGCGTAGACCACAGGGGCTCCGCTGTGCTCTGCCCCAGTTACCCTTTCCAAACACCTGCGTGCCCTCCGCCGCCGTTGCCTTGGGAGGTGCCCAATGAGTCGGGCCGAGAAGACGCTGGCCGCTTTGTTGCGATTCTGGGCGTTGATCCTGCTCTCGGCGTTGGTGCCGGTCTTTATGCCCTACGCCTGGATGGACAAGATCCATCGGGAACTCGTCGACCGGCCGCTGCCCGACGTGCCGATCGTGGCCTATCTGACGCGATCGGTCTCGGCGCTCTACGCCTATCACGGCGTTTTGGTGCTGTTTCTCTCGTTCAACGTGCGGCGCTACCTGCCGGTGATCAAGTGCCTGTTGGTGCTCAGCGGCACCTTCGGGGCCGGCATGATGGTGCTCGATCCGCTGGTGGGGTTGCCCTGGTATTGGACACTCGGCGAAGGCCTGCCCGTGATCGCCTGGGCCGTCCTGCTCTATTGGTTCGCCGTGCAAGCCGAACGGCAGGCTTCAACCAGCGGCACGTGAGCGGCGACCTCGGCGAGCAACTCTTGCGCGTCCCACGGCTTGAGGAAGTAAGCGGCCACGCCGAGGCTGAGCATCTCGCGCCGCATCGCCGGGTTGGTCTCGGAGGTCAACACGATCACCGGCACACCTTCGGTCAACGGGTGTGACTGGAAGCGGCGGAAGAGGTGGTTGCCGTCGCCGTCGGGTGTGCGCATCTCGATGATGATCAAGTCGGGCCGCACGTCGAGGCCCGTCCAATAGCCTTGCGCGCTGCTGAAGGCCCAAATCACGTCCAACCCAAACGGCCGAAGTTGCGCCGCCAGCGCGCGAGAGACGTTCGGATCGTCGTCGACGCAGAGTATTCTTGGCCGCAGCCGGTCGGGGGCGATTGAGGTCGGTTCGGCCGATTTCGCGGCTTGTGACTCGGGGGCGGGCGGCGACGCGGGAAGCGTTTCGGTTGTCGCCGCCGGCCAAGTCTCGCGTGCTGCGGTGTCTTTGCCGCCACTGAGTAGATCAACAAGCACGTCGGCGTCGATCGGCTTGGATAAGAACGTGACGTTGGCGGTTGCGGCATCGTCCGCCAAGTCGTCGATCGGCCGCCGACTCGCAACGATCGTCTTCACGTCGGCCATGAATGGATGCCGGCGAAGTTGCGTCAAGACCTGGCGATACTCGACGCCGCGGCGATCCGCATCGATCAGCACGACGTCGGGCCGGTGCGAGAAGCACGCCAAGTAGGCGCTTTCCGCGTCGGCGGCCCCCGCCACGCGAATCCCGCGCGGGGCAAGCTGCCGGGCTAGTGCTTTGAGCGCCCGACGCTTCTTGTCGACACACAACAGCGTCCGGCCGCGCGCGGTGCGGTTTCGCATGGGTCTCTACCTTCTCGCGTGGAACGACTGGCCGCGTCCCCGTTTCGGGTTGGGGCGCGACCACCGGTCGCGGCTTTATGGGGAAGCAACGTCGCCGTCCTCTTCGCCGACTTGGGCGTAGACCACTTCGCGGGCCATCGTCTCGCGCCACTCGGGCGACGGCGTCTCGGGCGGTTCGATCCCCAGCAACTCGTGCAGCAAGGGCTCGATCCGCTGCCAGACGTCGCTCGACTTCAACACGTAGTAGGCACACATCGAATGACAGCGGCGGATCGTCTCGTCGTCGGCCCGGCCGGTGAGGATGATCACCGGGATCGACGCGAGTTGCTCGTCGCCGGCCAACATCTCACAGACGCTCAGCCCGTTGCCTGCCGGCATGTTCACGTCGAGGCAGACCAGGTCGGGCCGGTGTTCGTTGATCAACGTCAGGGCCGTCATGGCGTCGTGGGCCACCAGCGTCTCGAGGCCCAGGTGGCGGCATCGCAATTGAATTGCCCGGACCAACTCCCGTTGATCGTCGGCAATGAGTATCGTCTTCTTGGTCATATCGTCCACTCCCATCGGGTGCGCTGTTTGCGCAAGTGTAGCTTACCGGGAGGGCCGATTTCGCGGGAAATCGCGCGGGCATGGATGACGCGGCGGATGCGGATCATCCGCGGTCGGCGGGTTCTTCCAGTTCGTCCGGCACCGAATCGACCGTTGCTGGGTCGACCGTTGCAGGGTCGGCCTGAGTGAAGATCTCGGCGATCGCCTCTTCCAGCGGCGGGTCTTCGACGCTGACGTCTTCCACGTCGTACTTGGCCAGGATATTGCCCAGCACACCGGGAATGCCCGCCCGCCGCACGCGGAGTTTCGCTCTGGGCGGCTCTTCGGAAAGCACCTCGCCGAAGCGCCCCAAGTCTGCGGGCACGCGGCCGTCGGCCATCTGCAGCGTGATGATCTTCTCTCCGCCGAATCGGTCCACGATCCCCGCCAGCGAGCCGTCGTAGATGATCCGTCCCAGTGCGATGATCACCACCCGGCGGCAGAGCGCCGCCACGTCTTTCATGTAGTGGCTGGTCAGGAGGATCGTCACGCCACGCTGCTGCTGATACTCGCGCAGGAACGTCTGGATCTTGTGCTGGGCGATCACGTCCAGCCCGATGGTCGGCTCGTCGAGAAAGAGCACCTCGGGCGAATGCAACAACGCGGCGATCAGTTCCATTTTCATCCGCTCGCCCAGCGACAGTTCGCGGACGGGCTGCGAAAGCAGATCGGCGACGTCGAGCATCTCGGTCAACTCGTCGCGAGTGCGATCGAACTGCTCCGATTCGATGCGGTAGATCTGTTGGTGCAGCCGAAACGACTCGGCCGCCGGCAGATCCCACCAGAGTTGGTTCTTTTGACCCATCACCAGGGCGAAACGCCGCCGATAGGCGTTCTCTCGCCGCCAGGGCACATGGCCCAACACATGCACGTCGCCGCCGCTGGGCGTAATTACGCCGGAGAGCAGCTTCAAGGTGGTCGTCTTGCCCGCCCCGTTGGGGCCCAGGAAGGCCACAAATTCGCCCGCATCGACGGTCAGATCGATCCCGCGCACCGCCTCGATCTCGCGGTATTCCCGGCGAAACAGCCCCCGGATGGAAGCCCAAAGCCCCTCTTTCTTCTGGTACACGCGGTACGACTTCGCCAGTTGCTCGATCTGGATGATAGCCATGACGGGTCGATTCTACATGCCGCGGGCGACTTCGGCTATACTGTCGGCCGTCGACCCACCAACACGACCACCCACCGCGAGGCACACGATGGAACGCCACACGATGGAACTCCGCCCGCTTGGAAATACCGACCTGATGGTCTCCGAAGTCGCCCTGGGCTGCTGGCCGATCGCCGGCATCACCAGCCCCGGCACCAACGACGAAGACAGCATGGCCACAATTCAGGCCTGTTTCGACCTTGGCATCAACCACCTCGACACGGCCTACTGCTACGGCCACACCGGCCAGAGCGAACGGCTGATCGGCCGGGCCTTGGGCACCCGGCGCGACGAAATGGTGATCGCCACCAAGGGTGGGATCCACTGGAGCGAAGACGGCGTGATGTCGCACGACGCACGGCCGGCAACGCTGCGGCGGCAGTGCGAGGAGAGTCTCAGCCGGCTGGGTACGGATCGGGTCGAGCTGCTCTATCTGCACTCACCCGACAAAGTCACGCCGGTGGCCGAATCGGCCGGCGAGTTGAAGCGGCTGATGGACGAAGGCAAAGCCCGGGCAATCGGCGTGTCGAACGTCAAACTGGCGCAGCTCAAGAAGTTCGCCGCCGAGTGTCCCGTGGCGGCCTATCAGCCGGCCTACAACATGTTGCAGCGCGAGATCGAGGCCGACCGGCTGCCCTGGTGCCGCGAGCATAACGTGGCCGTGTTGGTCTATTGGCCGCTACTGAAGGGCCTGTTGGCCGGCAAGATGGCCCGCGACCACGTCTTCGCGGAGACCGACAGTCGGCGGAAGTACCCCATGTTCAGCGGCACCGAGTGGCTGAAGAACCACGACCTGCTCGACCGGCTCCGCGAGATCGCCACCGCCGCGGGCCATACGGTAGCCGAGCTGGTCATCAACTGGACGATCCAACAGCCCGGCGTTACGGTGGCCTTGTGTGGAGCCAAACGCCCCGAGCAGATCGAAGAGACGGCCGCCGGCGCCGGTTGGCGGCTCACGGCCGAGCAACTCGCCGAGATCGATCAAGCCCTGGCCGATCGCGGGGAACCGGAGGGGGCGTTGCCGGTGTAGCTAGAAGGGAGAATGCTGACGATTGGCCGGTATTGCAGTGCGGAGTTTGGCGGGCCATAATTCCTATTCAGTCAGTAATCCGTTGGTGCTACGGGGAGACCTGCGAATGTCCGACGACGCGAAGGTCCAAGCTGCTGTAATCGGTTGCCTTTCCGCCGTACTCGTGGCGGTGATGAGCTTGGTTGCGGGCGTCGTCGCGGCGCTGAACGCCTCACGGACCGCCCGAAGCGTGGAGGCATTGAAGCGATCATCAGACGAGGCCCGGAAGAGGCAAGTTATCGACGATGGCCAGCTGAAGAAGGCACTGGACGCGTTGCGACAGGCCCTCGTAGCGATCCAGTTCTATAAGGATCGAGTCCAGTTGGTCTTGGCCGAACGGAGCACGCCGCTGGATACCGAATCAGCAATGGAAATGCTCATCGGCGGGCGGGAGCGGTTGCTGGAGACGTATGAATCCGGACACCCAGACCTCACCGAGGAAGAAGCGGATGAACTGCACGGAGCCAAGGACATTTCCGTTCTCGTGACCAACCGCAGTTGCGACTTCCTTCGCGGTCAGTCTCACGTTGCCAACCTGTCGTCCCAGCTTCACATGCTGCTCAGCAGCGCGAGGGCCGACCTTTCCGATATCCAACTCCGATTGCGCGAAAGCATGAATCAAAGACTGATGATGCGAATGTTCAAGTGAAGGGCGTCACGCAGGAGGCGGGCCGATGATCTCTCTCATGGTTGTCGACGACCACCAGGTAATCAGGACTGGCATGCATTCTCTGCTTGCCGACACAGACATTGTCGTGGTCGCGGAAGCCGCCACCGGAAGGGACGCCGTGCGAATCGCGGAAGAGAAGAGACCGGACGTGATACTGCTAGACATTAGGATGCCCGACGGAGACGGGTTGTCAGCCCTGGAGGAACTCCGACGCAAGGTCCCCGACAGCCGCGTCGTCATGTGTTCGACCTATGACAATCCTACCTACGCCGCCCGCGCGTTTGCGTTGGGAGCCAGTGACTTCCACCAGAAGGGAATGCCGAGGGAGGATCTTATCGCAGTGATTCGTGCAGCAGCCGCCGGTGAAAGCCCAATTGGACTTGATAGACTGAATCGAGTCAAAGAGGGAATGGAGCTTCCGCAAGGAACGGACGAGGATGTACCACTGACCCAGCGCGAGACTCAGGTGCTTCGGCATGTCGCCCTCGGTTTGAGCAATCGGGAGATCAGCAACTCACTGCAGATCAGTGTGCAAACGGTAAAGGAGCACTTGGCGAGTATCTTACGTAAGATAGGTTTAGGCGATCGAACTCAGGCAGCAGTTTGGGCGGTACGCAAGGGACTCGTCTAGCGTGCATGCCAACGTGTAGACTGTGAGCCGCCCGTAATCTGCCCTCCGGAGTAGTTGATGGAACCGTAGCCATGCAGAACGATTCGATCGTGGAAGAGATCCGGCGTGTGCGGAAGGAGCACTCCGATGCACTTGACGGCGACTTGCACGCGATCTGCGAGGACCTTCGACGTCGCGAACGTGAATCCGGGCGCAGATACGTCTCCTTTCCGCCACGGCGTGTCCCTTCCCCGACTGTTGTGGACGGATCAAAGCAAGAGATCTGATTCGAGCGCCCCTGGCGCCTCGGTGTGCGTTGACAGAATCTTGTTCCGCTACACCTACGACAACACCATCGCCCCACACCCAATCACCCCCGCGGCCAGGAGGTAGTACGTGGTCGGGACCAACGTCTTGCGGATCAGCGCCCCCACTTGGCCGTAGAGCCCTACGGCGGCCGACTCTTCGCAGAAGCACTGCCATCGTTGCGCCCCTTGCGAAACACACGGCTACGGCGAAATCCCAGCCCCTAATCCCCAGCCCC
>CAYYNP010000053.1:0-40498 GCA_964472545.1 uncultured Planctomycetaceae bacterium
CTTCCCGACTCCGGGCTTCCCGGAGTCGGGAAGCCCAGAGTCGGGAAGCCCGGAGTCGGGAAGCCCGGAGTCGGGAAGCCCGGAGTCGGGAAGCCCCGAAAGCGGCAACCCGGAGGCCGGAAACCCAGAGGCCGGAAACCCGGATGCGGGCAATCCGAATCCGCAATCTGGTAATCCTCAATCGGGCGCACCAAAATCGTCCGACCCGCAGCAGGCCGATCCGAACACGCGCGAGCCGAAACCGGGCGAGAACGACACCGGCGATCATGCCACGTCGGGCGAACAGCAGCAGCCAGCTTCGCCCGGGGCGGGCGAATCGTCGGACAAGACGGGCTCGACCACCTCGCAAGAGGAGAACCAGGATCGCAACAAGAAACCCGGCGAAACGGGCTCAGACCAGCCGAAGCCGGGGCAGGATTCACCGCAATCGCCGGGTACCAGTCCCAAGCAATCGGATTCGCAGAGCAACACCGGCGGCACCCGTGCCGGTGGAGGCGAGAAAGGCGGCGCCCAGCCGGCCAATCGCGACGGCACCGGCGCGCCGGGATCAAACACCGAGGCCGATCAGGGAGCTTCTGCGGGTAAGACCCCCGGCGAAGGCGAAACCGGCCCGAACGCCGGCGACCGCGTCGAAACCGACGAACAGACCGGCAACTCCACGACCCGCCCCGACGGGGAGGGTTCCGGCAAGCGTCCGTCGCGGCCGGGTGACGACGCCTCGGGCAATCAACCGAGCGGTGGCAGCAACAGCCCGCCGGGAGAGCCCGGCACGCAGCCACCGCCGGACGGCATGCAACCCGGCCAACAGACCACCGAGGGTCCCGGCGCCCAAGGCTACGGCCCACCCAGCGGCGGACGCCCCGACGACGCCCCGACCGCCGCGGCGATGCCCGACACGACGCCGCCTTTGGCCGACGACCCCAACCTGGATTACGCCCGCAAGCAGACCGACATGGTTCTGGAGTATCTCCGCGACCGCGAGCCGGACCAGGAGCTGTTGGACAAGTTGCAGTGGTCCGAGGACGACATGGCCAAGTTCCTCGACACTTGGCGGCAGATGAAGCACGAGGCCAGCCAGCCGGGCGCCGACGGTGAGGCCGCCCGAAAACGGCTCGATCGGGCGTTGTCCGGCCTGGGGTTGCGGCCCGGCGGCACGGAACTTCGCGGCGGTTCGCTCGACGCCGACCAACTCCAGCAGCTCCACGAATCCTCGCGGTTGCCCGCCCCGGGGCGCTGGCAGGAATGGATGCGGGCGTACAACCGCGGCGTGGCGGGCGGGGGACGGTAAGAGCTACCGTCATTCGAGACCTTGTGAAGATCAACTTCTGCAAGGCACCAAAGGCTACTCAACCTGAATGACCTCGATCGCCAACTGCCCGATAATGCGGATGATCGGCAGGAACGAGGTATAGGCCGCGGCGCCTTCGAGATTGCTGTGGCCCACCTTCAGATGGGCGGCGCCGAGACCGCCTTGGCCGAGCGTGGCGTCGACGCCGATCCAGCGGTTCTCGACGTAGACCTCGGTCCACATGTGGTAGCCAAACGCCTGACTGCCTTCCATGTAGACCAGCCCGATGGCCACTCGGGCGGGGATCTTCGACGCGCGGGCCAAAGCGGCCAGCAGCACGGCGTGCTCGGTGCAGTCGCCCTCCATCTTCTCGGCCACTTCGGCGGCGGTGGCAAACGCCTGAGAGAAGTTCTTCTCCTCGATCTGCTCGTGGACGTACCGTTCCAGCTTCAGCACGATCTTCCAGCGATCCGCTTCGTCGCCGGCGGCCGTGCGGGCCATGGTGACGATCTTCGGATGGTCGCTCTGAATGAAGTTGTTCGGCTGCAAGTCGTCGTCGGCCGGTTTCTCGTCGGGCGCTTTCGGATTGCCGCCGCGGTCGGGGCGCACGGCGAAGACGGTGATTTCGGCCGTTTCGCTGCCAGTCGACTTGATCTGCTGCGAGGGCCCCACGACGAACTCCTCGGCCGGATCGCCGTCTCTGAGCGTCAGGCGGTAGCGAATCCGTCGGCTGTTATGCGGTCGTTGCAGCGGCCGGTCGAGCTTGACGGCGAGATCGATTCCCAGATCGTGCTGCATGTCGGCGGCTTCGATCTCCTTCAGTGCCGCTTCCTTGGTGCTGCGAACGGTCAGTAGTTGCATCGCATCGAGCTGCGTCTTCAGCGCATCCCCCGATCGATCGCACCACATCGTGGATTGCATGGTTTGGCCGTCGGGCATGCGTGTTACGGCCTCGATGCGCAGCAATTCGAGTTGCGTGTCGGCCACGCTTGTTTTCTCATAGTCTTGGGCGTGCAGCTCCTGGAGCACGGCCTGATTGATCGACGGGTCGAGTTCGGCAATCGTGCGCTTCTCGCCGGGCCGCATCGGCTTGGCGGCCAGGCTTCGCGCAACGGCCGCGAACCCTCGGCCATCCGACGACCAGGGGACCGTCATCGTTCGGCTCTTGCCTAAAGTCGTGGCGGTCAACTCCAGCCGATCGCCAACCACCCGGCCGGTGGTCTTCTGAGCCTCTGAACCCGCGTGAATCTCCGTCCGAAATCTGAGCAGTTTCCCGTCGGGGGTCTCGGTGGACGTGGCACGGATGCGCTGCTCGCTGGTTTGTTCGAATCGCTTGATCGTCAACTGGCTGACGATATCGACCTGTACCAACGGGCGGCCGGACTCCGTCACCTCGCGAATCGCGGTGTGGATATGGCCGACGCGCGTGCCTTGAATCGTGACCACGTCCCAGGTTTCGCGTGTCGGCACCGTTTGGAGGGATGGTGCCGTTTCGCCGGGCGGTGCCGCTTCCCCCTTCGCCGTGACCGGTGTGTCGGAACAGCCCGGCAACACCGCGACCAGCCCCAAGCCGGCGGCGAGCAACAGGCGACGAAAGATGAGATTGTATCGGGTGCTAGTGTAGCGGATGACCATGATAGGAGATTCTCCCGGAGTTTACTCTGGGCAACGAGTTTTGATTCGGTCAAGTTTACCGACTGGGCCGGACCGCGGCTAGGCGAGGTTTGCAGCGGCCGTTTAGCGCCCGGGTCGCAGTCGAAACGGCCGGCGGCGGCAGTCAAACTTCCCCCGACCTGCAATACGGTTTCGCGCCGGCGAGAACATCTCACGCAGAAGCCGCTTCCGGCCGACCGCCGGCAACACCAGGTGGTAGAGTAGCCTAGGCCGCATGCGCTAAGCGTCTACTTGGACAGGTTAGACGCTGCGACGGCGCGAGTCGCGGGCATGCGGTCGTGGCGGCGTTGAGGATTGTTCCGTTTCTGCCGAGGCGCGTCGCGACCACCGGATGAGAACCGCCGACCGCCCGGCCCGCCTCCCAGCGTATCGTGACCTAGGATTGGTTTAGAGAGTTCCCAGACTCCGCCCGGCCGTCCCCACAGCCCCAAGTCGTCTGCCAAGCGAGTAGTAATCTTCGATGGGCTTTTTGAAGCGATTTTTCCGCAACGTATTCCGCGAGGGCTCTATGCCCTCCGGTGCCAGCAGCTTCCAACACCTTGATGAGGAAGAGTTGGAGGCACACCTGGGCGTTTCGCGCTACGGCAGCTTCAAGCTGACCGACGCCGTGCGCCCCTCGTACGACCTGCAGGTCGTTCCCAGCCAGGGCTTCCGCCACGACAACTACCACGACGAACAGAGCCGCACCAGCGTGCCGGTGTTGATGGCCGCCGTTTCCGGCGAGTCGCTGTTCGACGCGTTCATGGATCTGTTGGATCCGTTGGGCAACGTGGTCGACGTGGTGCTGGAGACCAGCCACAATCGAGAAAACAACGAGCATACGGACCTCTACCGCGAGCACATCGACGTGCCGGTGCTCAAGAGCATCCTCTGGGAATTTGAGGACCTGCTGGTCAACGACGGCTGCACCGGGCTGGCCGTTCTCAACCCCGGCGTGCCGCAAGAGATCCAGTTCGACGAGCACAAGCTGCTGATCGTCTACGGCGACCAACTCGATCCCTTCGAGCAGGTCCTCGGCCAGCGCCGCGTCGGCTGCGACGAGCAACTGAAATTCATCACCGAGGCCGAACACGTCCACTCGTCCAGCGATCAATACGCCCAGCAGTTCGAGGAGTTGAAGACGCGGCTGGGAATGGACTGCGGGTATATGTAGGCGAGGGATGATGGGGTGACGGGGGTCGACTGTCTTGTTCCCAAGCTCCGGCTTGGGAACGCCATCTCGGGAGGCTCTGCTTCCGCTTGAGGCTGACGCTACTCGTCCGCCGGATCGTCGGCGAGCGGTTCTTCGTCGGCGCGACCGGCCTTCTCGGCCAGCCAGATCAGGTCTTCGCGGAGTTCTTCCAGCGTCTGCTCCATGCCGCTGAAAGTACGGCGGAAGCGGCGCCAGGCCAGATAGGCGCCCGAGGCGGCGGCGGCGAGCAACAGCAGGCCGAAGACCAGCAGCCACCCGGCCGTCGTCCAAAGCCGGTCGCCCAGCATGGCCGCCGCGGCGGCCGTCAGCGTGGATAGGCCCACCAGCAGGACCACGGCCGCCACGGCCAGCCAAATCGCCAATCGCCGGATCGGCCCGACGGCCTCGCGGCCTTCCAGGCGGGCCAATTCCCAGCGGTCGGCGGCCATTTGCTTCAGGTCGCCGGCCAAGGAGCCGAGTTCGCGGCGAAGTTGGCCGACTGGGGATCGCCTACGATCGCTCATCGTCGGCCCCCTTGCTGCGATCGGAGGCATGACGGTCCGGGGCCGAATCCGCCCAGATCTGCTCCAACTCCTCCCAGCAACGCCGCCCGGCCCGATCGGCTGCCCGACCGGCCAATCGCATTCCCATTCGCCGCAGGATACTACGCCCACTGAGCCCTGCCGAGAGGGCCAACCCCGTGCCCAAAGCCGCCGTGATCGCGCTGCCCGGGTAAGCTTTGACGTAGGCTTGCCACGAAGTCAACCGCCTGGCGCCGGAGCCGACCGCACGCAGCCGCCCGTCGATCCGCCGCCGCGAACGCGCAATCCGCCGCCGGAGTTCGCGCTTGGCACGCTGGATTTCGGGATCGACGATTCGGGAAGACATGGTGACGGGAATTATGGTTTTGCGATATGGGATTTATGGCTTGAAGTTGGGGGGAAGGTAGGCGTGGAGGCGGGCCGTTGTCGTCGCCGGCACATGCCCGTTTAGCCGTCGCCGGCACATGCCCGTTTAGCCGTCGCCGGCACGGCGACGCAGGCTGTGCCGACCCGCCGTGTCGGCAATCCGACCTACCGCCGGAACGTGCGGCCGAGGAAGAAACCGATCAGCGTGGCCAGTATGACGCCCGGGCCGGGGTGTTTGCGGACGAGCGTGAGCACGTCGTCGACCAAATCGCCGAGTGTCTTCTCGCGGACCTTCTTCAGCCGGTCGGTCGTCTCGCGGCGGACTTTCTGATAGCACGCCTGGGCCTTCTGCAATTCGGCCTTCGCCCGGTCGACCGCGTCGGCCGCCTTGCGTACCTTGGGCGACTCGTCGGCCTGTTGTTCGAGTTGCGGATCGCCCTCGGCCGAGCCGTTGCCGGAGGTCCCGGCCGGTTTCTCTTGCTTCCGGTCTTTCTTTCCCACCAGATTCTCCTTCCGTAGCCGCAGGACGGGCACGTTACTCCCAAAAGGTACCTTACGTCGGCGGAAACGCCCAGCGTCTCTCGCAGGGTCAAGTGGCAATCGTCGGCTTCAGGGGAACTACCGGCCAAGGTCGTGTTGTACCGTTTGAAGCGGTTGCGCCATCACGCGGCCATCGCCCCGATTCACGAATGCGAGACCGGTTGCCCTCGGCGTTCAGACATCGGGGAAACGCCGCAGTTCGCCCAGCGATTTCCTGGCGGAATAGGCCACCAGCCCGTCCGGGTCTGCGTAGCCGGCGGCAATGCACATCACGACGCGTTGGTGAGGCTGGAGGCCCAATAACTCGGCAATCTGGGCCTCGTTCTCCTCAATGTCGGGCCAGTTGATGCAGCAGGAACTCAGCCCGAGCGACTCCAACGCGAGCACCAGCGACATCGCCGCGAGCGAACTATCGATATAGATCAGGTGGCGGTCGCGCGCGCTGATAAACGCCCCGAGATCGCCCACGACGACGATCATCGCGGGGATGTTCTCTGAGTATCCGGCCGTCCCCGCGGGAAGGGTCGCCACCTTCGCCACCGACTCTGGGGAGTCGAAGACCAGGAACTCAAACGGCTGGCGATTGCATGCGCTGGGCGCATACTTCGCGAGCGTGATCGCTTTGTCGATCAACTCGCGCGGCACGGGCTTGGGAAGATACCATCGCACCGACTTGCGCCCGGAGGCGAGTTCCAACAGGTCCTCGTATTCCACGACGGGTTTTTCAGGCCGCTGGCGGGCGTGTGGCGTTTGGTCTTCGCGAGAATCGTCCGGCGGGTCATCCATCGCTTCAAAGGCCCGCTTGGCGTCGCGGATCGGCGGGTCCTCTGCCGCGACGGCGGCGAAGTAGCAGCGCAGCACGTCGCGAGCCCAACGGAGATGCGTCGGCAGAGAATCGCCCATCTGCGCGTCTTGCAGTGCCTCTTTGTAGCACTCGACCGTTTCCCGAATGTACGCCCGGGCGAATACCTCACGCCGAGGCCGCATCAGCAGCCCTTTCTCGAGCCGATGGACGTTCCGCCGCAGTGTATAGGTGCCGGGCTCGCCCGTGCGAGGCGACCGGCTGTGCAGTCGCAAACCGCTGACGACGGCGCGGCCCTCGCGCGAGAAGACCGGCGATAGCAAGAGCAGGCAGAAAGCCCCGATCCGGTCGTTCCGCAGGGCCAATCGCCAGAGACGCCGGCGGACTGCCTGCAGCGCCGCCTTGGGGACTTGCAGTACTTGCCGCCTGCATCGTGTGAGGAAATGCCACATGGTTCCGTTTGACTGCGCAGTTTTTGTGGGAAAAGGCACGTCGCGCCGGTGGGTCGGGCCACTACAGTGCCATATTCGATTCTAGCAGATGGGGCCCTGGACTTGAGGTGCCGGAACGGTGCCTCAAGCCGTCGAATTCCGCCTTGGCGGTTTGGAGTAAGAAGTCCAAGGAGAATCTCGTGCCGGCGCGCCCCCAGTCGCGTAAATCACCGGGGCACCGCTGCGCTCTGCCCCAGCCACCCCCGTAGGAGGCTTCACCGAGGTGCTCTACGTCTGCCCTACCGGCCCCGGCGATTGCACAAACTGCTCGACCGTGCCGAGGAGTTGATCGAGCCGGAAGGGCTTGTAGAGCACGGCTTGGAGTCCGGCCTGGCGGGCTTTAACGATCGAATGGCCGGGGTCGTAGCCGAAACCGGTCATCAGCACCAGCGGCACGGGATCGATGATCTCCTGGAGCTTGAGCATGAACTCGTAGCCGTTCATGTCGGGCAGGCGGATGTCGGCGATGATCACGTCGTAGGCCCCGTCGGTCATCGCGCGGACCATGTAGACCGCCTCGGCCCCGTCGTGGGCCGTTTCGACCACGCAGCCGCATCGCTCCAGCAGGGCGTGGGCGGCGCCGCGGACCGCCTCGTCGTTGTCGACCACCAGCACGTGGGTGCCGGCCAGGTGCAGATGGCTCTGGTCGGCACCGGCGCCCTGGGGATAGGCCCGGGCGGGGGCCATCGTCTGGCCGACCTGCTGGATCACGTGCTTGATATCCCGGGCGTTGCGGAGGATCCGCTGCACGCGCCGCACGACCTCCGGCTCGTGGCCGATGTAGCGCTCCATCACGCTCACGGCGTCGTTGAGGATCTCGTCGACCGGCAACGCCACGGCGCTGTGGATCGCCTCGCAACTCTCGGCCGCCGTGCTCGCCTTCTCGGCTACCAGCAGTTCCAACTGGTTCAGCGCCACGGCCACGTCGCGGCTGAAGATCTCCAGGAATTGCAGGTCGCTCTCGCTAAACGCACGCGCCTCGGGGCTCTCGACGTTGAAGGTGCCGATTACTTCGTCGTGCAAGACCAACGGCACGGTGAGCGAACTCTGGGCGCCCTGGGCACCTTCGACATAGAGCGGGTCTTCGGTCGTATCTTCGCAGAGGTAGCTCTTGCCGGTGGCGGCGACGAAGCCGGTTACGCCGTTGCCTTGCGGCTGGGCGTGGAGTTCCCGATTGGCCGCTTCCGGCGACATGCCGTGCGAGAGCAGCGGCTCCAACTGCCCTTTGCGCGCGTTCAGCAGGCGGATCTCGACGACCTCGAAATTCAGCAGGTCCTGCGTGTGGTGCAGGATGTTCGACTTCAGCAGCTCGACGCGGTCTTCCACGGCCATTTCGCGGAGTTCCTCGGCGGTCAGGTCCGCCAACTCCTGGCCGGCCTGGTGGATCGCGGCCAGCTTCTGCTGCTGGTGCATCTCGGAGGTGACTTCGCGGATGGTCACGATCAGGTGCCGCGGCGGCGCGTCGACCTCGCTCATCGGGACCGTGTGGACGTGGAAGTAGCGGTTGTCTTCCGAACGCAACGTGGAACTGGTGCCCTGCCCGGTGGCCAAGGCGGTGTGGAAGGGGCAGAAATCGGGGCCCAGGATTTCCGGGCTCCCCAGCACGGTGTAGAAATTCGCCCCCACCACCGATTCGCGGCCGGTCCATTCGCACAACCGGCCGTTGCTCCAGAGGATCGTGTTTTCGCTGTCGAGCAGCACGGCGCCGTCGGGCATCCCTTTGAGGATTTGCTCGTTCTGCAACAGGCGGCCCAACTCGAACGCGTTTCGCAGATGGCGCGACGTACAGAAGACGCCGGCGAACTCCTCCCGGCCCAGAAGCGCCAGGCCCCGCATCGGATTCTCGACGGCCACCACTTCGTGAGAGGCGACCGCCTCGGATAACATCTGCTCTACGTTCTCTTGAGAATCGCAGATCAGCAGGATCTTGGTCTTTGCCGACAAAGTGCTCTCCGCCGCAGGGCCACAACCGGGTGCAAATCGTTCTGCTACATCTCCTACCGTAGACATTATAGGTCGCCGGCACAAGCGGAACAACTACCGCCCGAACCGATGGACGGTGCCGATGGACGGTGCCGATGGACGGTGCCGATGGACGGTGCCGATCGATCCTGAAGAGTTCCATCGGTCCGGCACGGCCCGAGAATTGACCGCCGCTTCCCCAGAACGCCCGGATTGCGTGCCCAGAAAACCTCATGCCCGCCGCAGGGCCGCTATGAAGCGCACAGCCGGAGGCCTTGCTGTGGCCGTCCACGCCGGCTTTCAACGCGCCGTGACCCCCGCTATGATGGGTATCGACGGCCGGCCCGGGCACCGAGCCGAATCCTGGAGGACTTCTGATGCGTACGCCAATCGTGCTTCTCTCCGCCGCACTGTTTCCAATCTTCGTGGCGTCGGCCGCCGGCGACGGCAATCGGCTGGCCTATCTCGACGAACCGTGCGATCCGTACTACGTCGGCCGCGGCACACCGAAGCTGATTACGTCCCAGTGGATCGGCGAGCCGGGCGTCGAGGCCGTGATCGTGCTGGCCAACGACGATCTGAACGACGTGGCCCGCCACGAGAACTACCTCCGGCCGATTCTCGAACGGCTCAAGCAGATCGACGGCCGGGCGCCGGTGAGCCTGATGACCAATCGGGTCGATCCGGACGACCCGCAGTTACAGAAGTGGCTTGCCGAGGGGCTCAGCCTCGAAGCCCACACGGCCACGCACCCCTGCCCTTGTCTTCAGGGCGGCAATTTGGCCGTTGCCAAGGAGACCTACGATCGCTCGGTCGACCTGATGAGTGCCCTGCCGAACAACCGTCCGGTCGGCTTTCGCATGCCCTGTTGCGACTCGATGAACTCGGTCAGCCCGCGGTTCTTCGCCGAGATATTCAACAAGACGACCCCCAAGGGTAACTTCCTCGCGGTCGATTCGTCGGTGTTTATGCTGTTTACGGCCGACGATCCCGAACTTCCCCGGCCGGTCGTGTTGCACGAAGACGGCCGCGAACGGTTCCGCAAGTACGTGCCGACCGACCGCGTGATGGCCAATTTGATCGAAGATTACCCATATCCGTACGTGATCGGACGGCTCTGCTGGCAAATCCCCTGTCTGATGCCCAGCGACTGGGACGCCCAGCATCTGCACGGCGTCTGCAACGAAAAAACGGTCGGCGATCTGAAGGCGGCGGTCGATGCGGTTGTAGCAAAAAGGGGTATCTTCTCGCTGGTCTTCCATCCCCACGGCTGGATCCGCAACGACCAGGTGATCGACATGATCGACTATGCCGTGAAGAAGCACGGCAAACGGGTCAAGTTTCTTACCTTCCCCGAGGTCTACGACCGGCTGACGAAGCACGTCCTCGGTGGCCAGCCGTTGCGGGCGGCCAACGGCCAAGACAACGGCGTGCGGGTGCTCGACGTCAACGCCGACGGCTTCATGGACGCGGTGGTCGCCAACGAACACGCTCGCCAAACGCGGATTTGGACGCCGGACGCCGGCAAGTGGCAGGTGGGCCGGTTTCCGCTGCTGCTAGTTCGCGTTGACGAGCAAAGCCAACGGCACGACGCAGGAATCCGTTTCGGTGTGGTTCGCCCCAACGCCCAGGCGAGCTTCCTCGAACCGCATTGCCTCGCCTGGCACTTCGGCCGCGGCGGTTGGACCACCCGTAACCCAAATCCCGGCGCACCGGCCAAGTACGACAAGCCCGGCGAGGCCGCCCGCAGCAGCCGGCTGCATCGGCTGATCGACGTCGACGCGGACGGGATCTGCGAGGTGATCTATCGCACGGACGAAGGGCTCACGCTCTGTCGCTGGTCGGCCGAGCGGGATTCGTTCACGCCGCAGGTGCGCCTGCCGGAAGGGCCCGCTGGGGCGTCCGCGCAAGGCCCCGACGCCGGCCTGCGGCTGGTCGACGTCGACGAAGACGGCCGCCGCGACGTTGTCTTCTCCGACCCGAAACGTTACTCGCTGCACCTGTTTACGTCGATCGAGGAGGGCTGGTCACGGGAGATCTTCGCGGGCATACGTGGTGAAGGCGACCCACAGCACGAGATCCCGCCGCTGGTCCGCTCCGACGGCACGAACAACGGGGCCTGGCTCAAGCATCGGCACCTCTGGCTACAGAACGAAGACACCGGAACGAATTTGCCGAATCACGTCTTCGCCCGGCACTTCACCACGATGCTCGACGGCGACCACGAGCCGGAAGCCCGCGCCCCGAAGGCCGCCTTGCGTTCGCTCTTGCCGCGGCCCGGCTTCCAGGTCGAGTTGATGGCCGCCGAGCCGCTGGTGATGGATCCGATCGACATCTCCTGGGGTCCCGACGGCAAGGCCTGGGTCGTCGAGATGACCGACTATCCCCTGGGCCTCGACGACAACGGCCAGATCGGTGGGCGGCTGCGCGTGCTGGAGGATACCGACGGCGACGGCACATATGACAAGTCGACGGTGTTTCTCGAACCGATCGGCTATCCGTCCGGCGCGATGCCGTGGCGTAATGGCGTCATCGTCACCGCCGCCCCGGAGATCTTCTACGCCGAGGATACCGACGGCGACGGCGTGGCCGACGCCCGCAAGACGCTCTTCCGCGGCTTCAACGAGGGCAACCAGCAACATCGGGTGAACCATCCCCGCTGGGGACTCGACAATTGGATCTATGCCGCCAACGGCGACAGCAACGGCGTGATCCGCTCGATGAAGACCGGCCGGGAAACGAACATCAGCGGCCGCGACTTGCGCTTCCGGCCCGACGAAGGGCTGGTCGATCCGCAGACCGGCTGCACTCAATACGGCCGCAATCGCGACGACTGGGGCAACTGGTTCGGCTGCAACAACAACAACCCCGGCTGGCACTACGTGCTGGCCGACCATTACATCCGCCGCAATCCACACGTAGCGGCTCCCCCGGGGCGGCTCGACGTGACCTCCTCGCGCGACGCCTATCCGGCCGGCCGCGTGGTGACGCACTGCTACTACGACCAGCCCACGCCCCCGGAAGGCAAGCCCGGCGTTTGGACGTCGGTTGCCGGCGTGATGATCTACCGCGACGACCTCTTCGGGCCCGCCTATACGGGCAACCTGTTCGTCGACGACTCGGTCTACAACGTGATCCACCGGCTGATCCTCACGCCGGAGGGCGTCAGCTTCCGTGGACGCCGGGCGGCCGACGAGCGGCAGTTGGAGTTTCTGGCCTCGGCCGACCCCTGGTTCCGGCCGACCACGCTGCGGACCGGACCGGATGGGGCGCTATGGGTCGTCGACATGTACCGCCTAGTGATCGAACATCCCGAGTGGATCGACGACGGGTTGGAAAAGACGCTCGACTTGCGCAAAGGGCACGAGTACGGGCGGATCTACCGCATCTTCCCGGTCGGCAAACGCCCCCGGCCGATACCGCGGCTCGATCGTCTCGACGTTCCGGGGCTCGTCGCGGCACTGGACAGCCCCAGCGGCTGGCAACGCGATATGGCCCAACAGATGCTTCTTTGGCGGGCCGACGAGTCTGCGACGGCGCTACTGGAAAAGCTGGCCGTCGAAAGCCCTCGGCCGCAAGCTCGACTGCATGCGTTGTGTACACTCGACGGCATGGGTGCGCTGCGGGAGGAAGTGGCCGCCCGTGCGCTGCAAGATGTCCATCCCGGCGTGCGACGGCATGCTGTGCGGGTGAGCGAACGGCTGCTGGACGACCACCCCGAACTGGGCGAGGCCGTCGCGAAACGGATCGACGACGATGACGCCCAGGTCCGATTGCAGGTGGCCTACAGCCTCGGTGAGTGGAACGATGCCTGTGCCGGATGGGCGCTGGCACGTATGGCCGAGGGCCAGACCGGCGATCGTTACGTTTCGGCCGCCGTGATGAGTTCGGCCGCCGGGCAGGTCGAGGCGATGATCGCTCAGATCCGGAAAGACCCGCATGCCACGAACACACACGCACTACTGCTGCACAAGCTGCTGAAGTTGCAAGACGACGTGGCCGGAGAGACGGGCACGCCGAACGAGCCGATCCGGGTTCGCGCCGCCAAGTTGCCCGACGATAGTGAGAACCGCAAGCGGATCGAGGCGGCGCTGAAGAAGTTCCGCGCGGTGGTCGACACGGCGGGCGATCCGCAACGCGGCAAGGAGGTCTTCAGCGAGGCCACCTGCTCGACCTGCCACAAGCTGGACGACGTCGGCACGCGGATCGGCCCGGACATCCGCACGCTGATCGACCGCTCGCCGGAAAACTTGCTGGTGGCCGTGGTCGATCCGAATCGGGCGTTTCTCGATCGCTACGTCGAGTATATCGCCGCCACGCTCGACGGCCTGCAACACGAGGGCATGCTGCTCGACGAGACCAGCCACAGCATCCTACTGGTCGACGTCGACGGCAAGCAGCGGGTGTTGCTCAACCGGGACCTCGAAGAATTGGTCAACACGGGCCGCTCCCACATGCCCGAGGGGCTCGAAGGCAAGCTCGACGTGCAGAAGATGGCCGATCTGTTCGCCTTCGTCGGCCGGGCGGAAACGACCCGGCGGAGCCTGCCGGGCAACGATCCGCGGACGATTCGCCAGACGGCCGACGGCACGCTCAAGCTGCCCGCCTCGGCCGCGGAGATCTACGGCCAGGGGATCACGTTCGAGACGCGGTACGGCAACCTCGGCTGGTGGAGTTCGCCGGAGGCCTACGCCATCTGGCCACTGGCGGTCAATCGCGGCGGCGAGTTCGAGGTCTGGATCGACTATGCCTGCGACGATTCGGCGGCCGGCGACGGCTACCTGCTGCAGGTGGCCGGGGAGAGACTCTCGGGCAAAGTGGCCAGCACGGGCACCTGGGACGACTACCGCCGGCTGAAACTGGGCCGGGTGAAGCTATCGCCGGGGGCATGCCGGTTGGGGTTTCGTTCCGACGGCCCCATTTCCAGCGCGTTGATCGACCTGCGCACAATCGAACTCGTGCCGGTGCCGTGAGCGAAGTCGCCAGACTGAGAATGATGGGTGGCTGGGGTCGAGCGCAGCGAGCCCCCAGTTGACTGCACTCTGGGGGCTAGAAAGCACCGAGTTACATCTTCTCGACCACGTCGATCCCCAGCAGTTCCAAGCCCTGGCGGATCGTGCGGGCCGTCAGGTCGCACAACAGCAGACGGCTGCGGTGGAGTTCTTCGTTCTCGGCCTTGAGTACGTGGCACTGGTCGAAGAACGTCGAGTAGCAGTTGGCCAGATCGAACAGGTAGGCGGTAAGTTGATTGGGGCGATAGTCGAGCACAGCCAACTCGAGTGTATCGCCGAGACGAAGCAACTCTAGCGCTAACGCCCGTTCGGCGGGCTCGTTCAGCTTGATTGGCGAGCCGGAGTTGCGCAGGACTTCGACGTCGACGTCGCCCCGGCGGAAGATACTCCGGACTCGGGCGTATGCATACTGCATGTACGTGGCCGTATCGCCTTTCGTGGCCAGCATCTTGTCGTAGCTGAAGACGTAGTCGCTGGTGCGGTTTTGCGATAGGTCGGCGTACTTCAGCGCGGCGATGCCGACGCATTCGGCGATCGTGGCCCGATCTTCCGGCGAGATCTCCGGCCCGCCGGGCTTGGCGTCGTCGTTCTCGGCCACGATCTTCCCCGCGCGGCGGACGGCCTCGTCCAGAAGACCTTCCAGTCCGACCGTGTCGCCGGCACGAGCCTTGAACGGCCGCCCGTCTTTTCCCAACACGGTCCCGAAGCTGACGTGTTCGAGTTCCACGTCGCCGTAGCCCATTCGTTCTGCCGCGGCAAAGAGATGCTCGAAGTGTAGGCTCTGGCGATGATCGACGACGTAAAGGACCGCGTCCGGCCGCCAGGTCTCCATGCGATAGCGGATCGTAGCCAGATCGGTCGTAGCGTAGAGGAACGCCCCGTCCTGCTTGCGGACCAACATCGGTACGTCTTGTCCGTCGAAAAAGATGCACACCGCCCCGTCGCTCTCTTGGGCGATCTTCTTCTCGAGCAACTCATCGACGGTGGCCTCCAGCCGGTCGTGGTAGAAGCTCTCGCCGAGCGTGTAATCGAACTTCACGCCCAGCCGCGCGTAGACGCGATCGATCTCGTCGCGGCAGGCCGGCAAGACCTCCTGCCAAAGCGCCACGTTCTCTTCGTCCCCGGCGTGGAGCCTCGCGATCTCGGCCAGCGCGGCCGCACCGATCTCGGCGTGCTCGACCACGAGCTTCGAGAGCGTCGCATCGGCCTCGACCGCGGTCAGGGTCTGGTCCAAAGCGGACAACTCGTCGCGGGCTTCGTTCAGCCCCGTCTCCATACGTTTCAGCGCTTTGCGGGCCTTCTTGTCCGGTTTCTCGCCGGCCTCGTCTTGTTTCTGCTTGAGCGTCGTCTCTTGTTTGGCGATCTGTTCCGCCAATTGCGGGCGCTTCTGCTTGCCCAACTGATAGTCCATCAGCTTGCGCACCAGCCGATAGAGCCGGCCAAGCTCGAGAACGGGATTCTCCTCATACGCCGCCGCGTCGAGGAAATGACGGTAGCCGTAGATGAGCATCCCGAACTGGGTGCCCCAGTCGCCGATGTGGTTGTCGCCGATCACCTCGTGGCCGAGAAAGCGGAGGATGCGAACCAGCGCGTCGCCGATGACAGTCGAACGGATATGGCCCACGTGCATCGGCTTGGCCACGTTGGGAGCCGAATAGTCGACCACGACCGTTCGCGGCTCCGCACAGGCCGGCACTCCCAGTCGCGAATCGCCCACGGCCTCCGTCAAACGCTCGACGAGCCACTCGTCCTTCACACGCAAATTGATGAACCCCGGCCCGGCGATCTCCGGCGGGTGGCAGAAGCCGATATCGAGCCGCTCGACGATCTCCGCGGCCACCTCGCGCGGCGGACGCCCAAGGCGTTTGCCCAACGGCATCGCCATATTCGCCTGATAGTCGCCAAACTTCGGATCGCCGCTGCGGCGGATCAGGTCCAGCAATTCACCGACATCGGCCGTATCGTCGACCACGTCCGCCAACGCGCGGCGGAAGCACGCTTTCAACTCGGGCAAGACGCTCATGGTAGATAGGATCGCAGGCTGCTAGATGGGCACCGAGTCATCCGACGCATCGGTGCGGCGCGGTTCGAAGGGGACGCGCTCGGCGTGGCCCCAGAGATCTTCCAGGGCGTAGTAGGCCCGAGTTTCCGGCTCGAAGAGGTGGATCACCACGTCGCCGTAATCCAGCAGGATCCAGCGGCTCTCCTCGTAGCCCTCGATCCCCATACGGCGATCCCCTAGCCCCTCTTCCAGGGCGTGATCGATCTCCTCGCTCATCGCGTGGAGTTGCCGGCGGCTAGTTCCGTTGGCGATAACAAAATAGTCGAATACGGGGGTGATCTTCCGCATGTCGAGGATCACAATATCCCGCCCTCGATTGTCCTCGGCCGTTCGGGCGGCGACCATGGCCCGCTCGAGTGCTCCGCTGAGTTTCTTCTCCGGGCTCGACTGGTTGTCGACGCTACCTTCTTCCACAGTGGCCCTTTCTCGGCGAATCGAATATGGGAAAACTACGCTGATTGTATACCGGACACGCCCGGAGGTGGAGGGGTTCCCGTGGGAAATGCCGTCGGGCTTGCCCAACGCGTATAATTCTCCAAACTGGTAATCATCCAGCCCCACCAACACGGAGACCCCCCATGAGCGACTGGGTCGAGACCGGCCGCAAGGCCCCGGATTTCACGTTGCCGGCCGACGACGGCACGAAGATCAAGTTGAGCACGCTCCGCGGCGGTCCCGTGGTGCTCTATTTCTATCCCCGCGACAACACGCCCGGCTGCACTCGCGAGGCGTGTGCCTTCCGCGACCGCAAGGCCCAATTCACCCGATTGGGGGCCAAGGTCCTCGGCGTGAGTGCCGACGACGTCGAGAGCCACGTCAAGTTCCGCACCGAGCAGAAGCTCAACTTCCCGCTCTTGGCCGACGTCAACCACAAAGTGGCCGAAAAGTACGGGGCGTGGCGCGAGAAGACTCGCTTCGGCAAGAGAGCAATGGGCATCCAGCGGTCGACGTTCGTGATCGACGCCGAGGGCGTGATCCGCAAGATGTGGAAGAGCGTCAAAGTCGACGGGCACGACGAACAGGTGCTCAAGGCGTTGAAAGAGCTGTAGCGTTTCATCCCGGTTGGACGGGCGACCCACCGAACGCCGAGCCCCCAGAAGTCTGAACTTCACGGATCGCGCGCCTGGGGGCTCCGTGCTCGTCCCTCGCACGTCGACCCCAGCCACCCGTCGGTAAGACGTCGTCGACCTGTCTGCGGCGCGGAATCCTCCGCTGATAACGGACAGGCAAACCGCACGGCGCCGCAAGTCGGCGTTTCATTCTCTTGGCCCATTCGGCCGAAACCAGCACAGGAGGAGGGCGCTCATGGGAGAACCTGCGCGCTATGAGACGTCACAACCGAACGAGTCCTCCGTCTTTCATACTTCTGGGGGCGGTTCTGCTCGCTGTACCGACGGCCTTGCCCGCTCGGCAAACCGGGCAGCGTGCGCACCCGGCCGTGGCCCGCGTGATCGCGCCGGAACGTAGCGGGGCATCCAGCGTGGCCGTTTCGTACGGTTCGGGGGCGTTGGTGGCGGTGAACGAAGACCGGGGTCTGGTGGTGACCAATTGGCACGTGGTGCGCGACGCCGCCGGGCCGATTACGGTGGTCTTTCCCGACGGCTTCCGTTCGCTGGCCACGGTGTTGAAGACCAATCGCGACTGGGATCTGGCCGCGTTGGCCATTTGGCGGCCCAACGCCCGGCCAATCAAGCTGGCCGACGCGGCGCCCAGGCCGGGGGAATCGCTGACGATCGCCGGCTACGGGCAGGCGGGCTGGTATCGGGCAGCCGCCGGGCGGTGCAATCGGTATGTTTCGCCGGCCGGCAACCTGCCCGCCGAAATGGTCGAAGTGGCCACCTCCGCGCGCAACGGTGACTCCGGCGGCCCGATCCTCAACCAGCGGGGCGAATTAGCCGGCGTGCTTTGGGGATCGGCCCGTGGCGAAACGGTGGGGAGCTACTGCGGGCGGGTGCGATGGTTCCTCGAACCGGTGCTCGGCGGCCAACCGCAGTATCAACCGCCGCGCGCGGAGTGGATTGCTCAACAGCCCCGCCGCAACGTGGCCCCGCCGGTCCAACCGCTGCCCGAGCCAAAACGCCCGGCAGCCACGGCACTCGAGAGCGCACCGCCGCCAATCGCCTCCATCGCCGCCGGCCCCGACGCACCTTCGGCCGGTGGCATCCGCTTGACGCCGCCACGGCCCAAGCCGGCCGATGAGCCGAGTCCAAGTTGGCGTCCGGCCGCCGACTCGGAACTGGCTCAAGTCCCCCAGCCGCCCGCCGCATCGGCGCCGCCTTTGCCGTCGCGGATGGACCAGATCAAGACGATCCTCGCGGTGATCGGCCTGATTGCCCTGCTGTTTCACGCGCTGCGGCTGGTTTCCGGCACGGCGAAGACATAGGAATGCAGGATGCAGGGTGGCCGGGGCAAAGCGTAGCGGTGCCCCGGACGTCACAAGAACCTGGGGCACCGCTGCGCTTTGCCCCAGCCACCCCGAAATACAGCGTGACCTGCCGCGGAGTACTAAGTGAGTCCGCAAAACAGCGGCCGGATGTGGCGGCCGTAGAGATTCTCGGTGACGTTTTCGGCGACCACGGCGGCGTGCTTGTTCAGCGCGTCGGTGAAGCGGTTGCCCATTTCCGCGGCCACTTTGTAGCCTACGTGTAGGAGTTGGCGCAGGCTGACGTTGTAGAATTCGCACGTCGGGTCATGACGCAGGGCGTCGGTGAATTGCTCGCTGGTGTAGGCGTCGACGGTTTCCGCCGAGGGCAGAGCGGCCGGATCGATGTCGATCACCGAGGCGTACGGGCCGCAGAGTTCATCGCAGCGGGCCAGCGCCGCGCGGTAGACTTCCTTGGCGATATCGAGGCCGTCGCCGCCCGCAGCCGCCAGGCCGATCAACTCCTCCAGCCAAGTGGTCCCGGCCGTCTTCAGGTGTACGCCCGCGTCGAATTGCTGCAACGCCCGATGCATGGGCCCGTAGATCGAGAACTTGTCGCTGCCGGAATGCACGCTCAGCTTGAGATTCGCCGGCAGGCCGAATTCCTTCACGGCGAAGTCGATCACGGCCAGGTCTTGTTCAAACTCGACGGTGAACTGCTCGACGTCGCCGACGTAGTCGACGCCCTTGTTGAACCGCCCGGTGAAACGCGGGGCGATCGTCTGGGCCGGGATTTCCTGCTCGGCGACGGCGGCCAGGATGAAGAGCATCTCGACCGGCGTTTGCGACCGATCGGTTTCGTCGAGGGAAACCTCGGTGACGAACGTGTCGGCGCCCTTGGCCCGTTCGATGTGGCGATAAATCCGCCCGGCCTGCTTGACCGCTAAGAGGAACTTGCACGCGGCGTCGGCGATCGTCTGCTCCTGGATCTCCAGCGGCGGGTCGATGCCGGGAATCGTCAGTCGGCCGACGTAGCGGCGATGGTCGGCCACGAATCGGGCCACCTCATCCGCGCCGGGGTTGCTGCCGATGGCGTCGGCCACGTCGAGGGTGAAGAAGTCGCTCGAATCGAGGAATCCGTCGACCGTTTCCAGGCCGATGTGGTCGGCGTCGACGAAATACGGCCCGCCGTAATCCCGCGCCGCCACGGCCGCGTCGGCCTCGGCCCGCACGTCGTCCGGCCGGCTCCCGGTGATCACGTGCTCGCGATGCGACTTGTTCCACACGGGCGTCACGACCGCGCCCTGTTCGGCCGCCTTGATCACAGCGTCGAGCTGCGCCGGTCCCTGATGAGCGAAACGGTCGCCGATGCCGAGGGAGTATTTGGGGAGTTGCATGGGGGCGAGGTCCTATGGGAGCGGTTGCGGGAGCCTGTATGTTAATCGGATCGGCAGCCTGGACAAGTGGGCGAGGCGTGAGGGCGCGAGGGGGTGACGGGGTGAGGGGGTGAAAGGGTGACAAGGTGACAGGGTGACGGGGGGCTATGAAGTGCGCGCGTTGCGAAAACCCCATTCTCGACACGATAGCTCCTCGGTCACCCCCTCACTCCCCCGTCGGCAGATTCCGCAGCGGGCCCAATTGGCCCGCGCCGCGTGGGCGGAGAATCGCCGCCAGGTGGCCAAATGAGTCGATCGCGGCGATCTCCTTCGCAGTCCTGTTAGCCGTTCGGTCGGGGATTGTCTGGCCTCGTCGAATCGTGGCGACCTCCTCCGCCGAGAGTTCTACTTGCGGCAGCGCGTCGACCGCCCAGAGCGGCGGCAGCAGGTGGCCGGGCAGGTTGTTCTTGGTGAGATCCTCCGCCTCTACGCCGTCTTCAACGCGAAAACGGCCGATGGCGGTTCGCACAAGGGCCGACATCACGGCTGCCGTGCCGAGCGACTCGGCCAGGTCGCGGCCGAGCGAGCGGATGTAGGTGCCGCTGCCGCAGGTGACGTCGAGCGTCAGCCTGGGGTAGTCGTAGTCGACGACGTCGATTCCGTGGATCACGACCGGCCGCGGCTCGAGTTTCACTTCATCGCCGCGCCGCGCCAGGTCGTACGCCCGACGGCCGGCCACCTTCAACGCAGAGAAGGCCGGCGGTCGTTGCTCGATACGACCGACCAGCGCGGCGGCCGCGGCGTCGATCTGCGCCCGGGTGGGGATCGGCGGAGAGTCCAGTTCGGTCACATCGCCGTCGACGTCTTCGGTGGGGCTGCGGCGACCCAGTAGGAACGTGCCGGTGTACGACTTGGGCATTCGCTGCACGTATTCGATCAACCGAGTGGCGGCTCCCACGCAAACGACTAGCACGCCGGTGGCCAACGGATCGAGTGTGCCGGCATGCCCCACCTTGGCCGGCCGCACCAACCGTTGGACCACGTCCACCACCCGCCGCGACGTCATCCCGCCGGACTTATTCAGATTCAGAATCCCGTGCTTTGCCACACTTCACCTTTCATCCTTCATCCCTCCTCCTTCATCCTCCCTCTCTCCCCCCAGCCGCTCCCCCTGGCCACTCGCCCGGCCGGCGGACTATAATAGAGTCTTCGGGAGAACTTCTCCACCCCCTTTTCGCCTCTTGCGTGCGAGGATACGGCCATGCCCGTCGCCATGGAGTTATCGCGGATCATTATCAGCGAAATCAACGATCAGCAGGTGATCTACCTGAAGGAGATCGACGGGGATCGCACGTTTCCGATTCTGATCGGGATCTTCGAGGCCACCAGCATCGATCGCCGGGTGAAGGGCTATCCGTCGCCGAGGCCGCTGACGCACGATCTGGTCGTCAGCGTGGTGGAGAATCTTGGCGGGGAGCTGCAAGACGTGGTGATCAGCGAACTCAAGGAGCACACCTATTTCGCCCGGCTGCGCGTGCGCCAAGAGGGCGAGCTGGTCGAGATCGACGCCCGGCCGTCGGACGCCATCGCCGTGGCGGTGACCTGCGACCCGCCGCTGCCGATCTACGTCAACGAGGAAGTACTTACCGACGTGCTGGGCGAGTAGCGCGCACGCTCCGTGCTGCTGTCGACCACAAAGCCGCGACCGGTGGTCGCGCCCGAAGCGTCATTCGACTCCCAAACTGGAGTTTGGGAACCAGTGGGCAAGACGCCTGGGCAAGACGCCGCCCGGAAGACCGGCCCGGGTTTGGGCGCGACCACCGGTCGCGGCTTTGTGGGGATACGATCGCGCCCTTGTTACTACGGCCGGCTCTGGCCGATGCAGTACAGCTTTCGTGTGGTGCGGATGTACAGTTGGCCGTAGGCGGCGACGACCGACGAGCGGACGACTTCCGGCGCGACCGGATCGTCCATTGGGATCGTGTTCAGCACTTTGCCGTCGGTGGCATCCATCACGGTCACTTCGCCGGCGAAGTTGACCAGGTAGAGCTTGCCGTCGGCGGCCAGCGGCGAGGCTTCGTACTTCGTCCGCCCGGGCGTGGCCACCGTCCACTTCACCTTGCCGGTGCGCGGTTCGACTCGCGAGATGCACATCCGCACGTCGGAGAGCACGAAGAAGTCGCCGTCGTAGAGGGCGGGCGTGGGGACGTCGGACGAAACCTCGCGTACCTCGTCGCTGACCCAGGCGATCATGTCGTCATCGAGCACGCCGGAGCCGCCGGCCTTGATCGCGTAGATCGGATCGCGCTTCGGGGCGCAGGCCAGGATCACGCCGTCGCCGGCCACCGGCGAGGGGACCAGCCGCCAATGCGTAATCCGCGACGGGTTCCACGTGCCCCAGCGCCAAAGTTCCTTGCCGGTCGCCGGGTCGTGGGCGGAGAGCGCGTCGCCGCCGGCGAGCAGAAGCTGCTTGGTCCCTTCGTATTCGTACGGAGTCATCGTGGTGAACGACTCGCGCGACTCCATCCGGGCCTTGCTGGGGCGAACGTGTTTGAAGAGCGTCTTTCCGGTCTCGGGATCCATCGCCAGGATGAACGACTCGATGTTCATGCCGCGTCCGCGTCCCTGCACGGGTACGTCGCGCTGTAACACCGGCAGATAGAGCTTGCCCTCGAAGAGCGTGGGGCTGCTGCTGAAGGTCCAGAGGAAGGCGAAGCCCCCGTAGTCCCTCTGGATGTTGCGGGCCCATAGTTCCTTGCCGTCGACGTCGAAGCAGGCCAACTCGCCGTTGCCGTAGAAGAAGACGACGATCTTCCCGTTGGTCACCGGCGAGGGGGAGGCGAAGGTATTGCGAAAGTCCTTGCGGATTCCCTCGGCGACGTCGTGTTCCCAGAGCTTCTTTCCGCTGAGCCGATCGAAGCACATCGCTTGCAGCGTGTTGTCTTTCGCGGTGCAGCCCGAGAGGAAGACCTTCTGGCCGAAGATCACGGGGGTCGACGCGGCAGCCGAGGGCAAGTCGGCCGTCCAGGCGACGTTCTCCGTCGTGCTGAACTTCGTCGGCAAATCGGTCTCGTCGGTCGAGCCGTTGTGAAACGGCCCTCGCCATTGCGGCCAATCGCCGGCCCGGGCCACCGAAGCGGCCGCCAACACGAACGCGAGAAACAAACCGGATCTCATTGTGAACGTCTCCTGCGTGAAGCGAAACAAAGCGGATTCTCATTCCCAACGCCCCGTTCCAGGCAACGCCGCACTCGACCCGGCTTGCCACGCCGTCCAGTTTACCCAAACGCACGCGCCGTGCAAGTTGGCGGGTTTCTTGCCCCGGATGCTTGCCCCGGTGCCTGCCCGATGCCGGCACGTCCGGCCCGATTCGCCATTGGCCGCACGGCTGGCCTGTTTCGCCGTACGATTGGCCCGTTTGGCCGCCGCCGGCACGGCGTGGAGTAGAGCGGGCATCAGCCTCACACCGCCGTGCCGGCGGCGGCTAAACGGCGGCGGCTAAACGGCGATGGCGGCGTGTTGCCCGGCTGCTACACCATCACGTCGCCAAACTCGTCCTTCAACACCGCCAGCGCCTTTTCGCCGTGCTGGCCGTCGACGACCACGTTCACGCATACCTCGCTGGTGCTGATCATGTCGACGTTGATCCCTGCGGCGGCCAGGCAGCGGAACATCCGGGCAGCCACGTCGGTGTGGCTTCGCATGCCGATGCCCAACACCGACAGCTTGGCCACTTCCGGGCAACTGGTCGGCGGCGGGCAGCGGAGCGTTTCGGCCAATTCGGCGATCAGGTCGACGCTGCGCGGCAGGTCCGCCCGGTTCACGGTGAACGAGAGATTGGCCCGATTCTCCCGGCCGAAACTCTGCACGATCATGTCGACCACAATGCCCGCCTCGGCTACCTCGGCGAACACCTGGGCCGCCAGGCCCGGCACGTCGGCCAGTTCCATCGCGGTGACGCGGGCTTGCGTGATGTCGAGCGTGATGTCCTCAATGATCAACTCTTCCATCCGCTCCATGCGGGCGACGATCTCGGCCGTGTCGTCGGCGTGGGGAGTCGCCGCGTGGGGGTCGCCGTCGGCGACGGTCGTTGCCGGCGACTCGTCCAGCGTGAACGTTTGATGCACCGTCCGCAGGGCTTCCTGGGCAAACTCGCGGGCCACCAATACCGAAATCTTGATCTCGCTGGTGGTGATCATCTGCAAGTTGATCCCCTTTTCGGCCAGCGAGACGAACATCTTCTCGGCCACGCCGGGCTGGGTCGCCATGCCGGCGCCGACGATCGAGATCTTCGACACGTCGTCGTCGTAGCTGTAGCCTTCCGCCCCGAGTTCCTCGACCGCCGCGGAAACGGCCTTGAGCGTGGCCGGCAGTTCGTCGCGAAACACGGTGAACGAAATGTCGGCGTGGCCGGCGGCCCCAACGTTCTGAACGATCATGTCCATCGGGATGTGTTTCGCCGCGATCCGAGAGAAGATCTGCAACGCGGCGCCGGGACGGTCGGGCACGCCGAGCACGGTCACCCGGGCCTCGGCCTTTACTTTGGCTGCACCGCAAACGGCCGTATCGGCCGCTTCGGGGCGATCGGAGATCATCGTGCCGGGGTTGTCGCTGAAACTGCTGCGGACGTGTACCGGTACGGAGAACTTCTTGGCGAACTCGATCGCCCGATTGTGCATCACGCCGGCTCCCGAGCTGGCCAACTCGAGCATCTCGTCGTAGCTGATCCGATCCACGCGGCGGGCTTCAGGCACGATCCGTGGGTCGGTGGTGTAGATGCCGTCGACGTCGGTGTAGATCTCGCAGGAGTCGGCCTCCAGCACGGCCGCCAGGGCGACGGCCGTGGTGTCGCTGCCGCCGCGGCCAAGCGTGGTGATGTTGAACGCCTCGTCGATCCCCTGAAACCCGGCGGCGATCACGATCTTACCGGCGTCCAGCGCGCTGCGCATCCGCTCCGTCGAAATCGAACGGATGCGGGCCTTGGTGTGGGTGCTGTCGGTAACGATACCGATCTGAGCGCCGGTCAGGCTGATCGCCTCGTGGCCCAGCGAATCGATGGCCATCGCCATCAAGGCCACGCTCACCTGCTCGCCGGTCGAGAGCAGCATGTCCATTTCCCGGGCCGGCGGCTCGTCGGTGATCTCCTTGGCCAAGCCGACCAGCATGTCGGTGTTCTTGCCCATGGCGCTGACCACCGTCACCACCTGGTTGCCTTCCTTCTGAGCGCGGATCGCCTTGCGGGCCGCGGCGAGGATCTTCTGACTGTCGGCCACGCTCGTGCCGCCAAACTTCTGAACGATAATTGCCATGATCGAATCGGGGTTTTGGAAAGAGGGGTCTTAGTTATCTCAATAGCCGGCGGGCGGAAGCCCCCGGACGGTCTTAACCTAGAAAGTACGACATCAGCTTCCATCCTTCGTCGAAGACCACGGCCGATTGCCCCGCCGTGGGGTCGTCGTACGTGGCGGCCGCGTCGGGCTCGACGTTGCTGCCTGTGAGCGCCCACGGTACGTAGCCGTGGGCGTGCGTCTTCGTCCGCAGCGTCGTGGGGTGATCGGGCGTGACGAGGATGCGGTAGTCGCCGAGCGACTTCAGGGCCTCGAACACCGGGGTCACGATGTGCCGGTCGATCTGTTCGACGGCCTCGATCTTCGCCTCGACGTTGCCTTCGTGCGAGGCCTCGTCGGGCGCCTCGACGTGGACGCATACGACGTCGAATTCTCCCAACGCGTCGACCGCGTAACGGCCCTTGGCGGCGTAGTCGGTGTCGAGGTATGCGGTGGCCCCGGGCACGTCGATCCGTTGCCAGCCGATCAATGTGGCCAGCCCACGCAACAGATCGACCGCCGTGATCATCGCGCCGCGCCGGCCGCCGTGCAACTCGGCGAAGGCGGGCAACTGCGGCGTGCTGCCGGAGCCCCAGAGCCAGACGTGGGTGGCCGGCAGCTTGCCTTCGCGGCGTCGGGCCACGTTCACGGGATGCTCGGCGAAGACGTCGAAGCTGTCACACATCAGCTTCGTGAGCCAATCGCTGCCCGGGCCGCGGGGATAGTCGTCCAGGACCGGCCTGTCGGTCAGGTCGTGCGGCGGCGTGGTCCGTGTGTCGGGTGAGAGCGGTGCCGGCAGTCCTTCGCCACGATAGACCATCAAGTTGCGATAGCTGACGCTCGGGTAGAACTGCACGCGATCGCTGCCGAGTTGCTCTTGGGCCGTCTCGAGCAGCGCGGTCGCTTCCTCGGTCGAGATGTGGCCGGCGGTGAAGTCACGCATCACCTGGTCTTCGACGGTCACCAGGTTGCAGCGTACGGCCCAGTCTTCCGGCCCGAGTTCGATGCCCTGGGCAGCGGCCTCCAGCGGCGCGCGGCCGGTGAAGTTGGCCAGCGGATCGTATCCCAACAGGCTCAGATTGGCCACGTCGGACCCCGCCGGCAGCGACTCCGGCACGTTGCTCGAACGGCCCACGATGCCGGCCGCCGCCACGGCGTCCATCGCCGGCAGCGAGGCGGCCTCCAAGGGGGTCTTTCCGCCGAGCGATTCCTGCGGTTCGTCGGCGGCGCCGTCGGGAATGATGATCGCGTACTTCATGGTCCCTCTCTGCCGGCGGGTTGTCCGTCGGCCATTTGCAGCACGGCCACGACGCCGTAATGGTCGGAAATCTCGTCGGTAATCGTGCGGTATTCGACGAACTCCAACTGCGGCGACGCCAAGATCCAGTCCAGACGTTTGCCGGTCTTGGGGAAAGTCACCATGCCGTCGGCCGCCGGCTCGTATGCCACGAGATCCAGTTCCTCGGCCAACGCCCGCAACGACTCGTCTTTCCCTTCCCATTGGCAGTTGAAGTCGCCCATCACGATCAACGGGTTCTCCCGGCCGGACAACTCCTCGATCATCCGCCGGATTTGCTTGCTGCGTACTCCCTTGCGGGCGAAATCGAGATGCACGGAAACGACGTCGATGTGGCGGTCCGGCTTGCCCGGCCGGGCAACCGACGCCACCACAAAACCCTTGGAAAACGTCGGCGGCGACGGGGCAAACGTGACCGAGCGGCTATCGGCCAGCGGCAACCGTGATAGCAACGCCGTGCCGTACGACAGCTTCAGCCCCTTGACGTGCTCGCCGCGGCAGTGGTTGCCAAAACCGGCCCGATCGGCCAGGTGTTCCACGTGATTGAATCCGCCGCTCCAGCCCGAGGGCCCGTCGGCCTCCTGCAACGCCACCACGTCCGGCGCTTCTCGTGTCAACACGTCGGCGATTTCGTCGAGATGCGATTCGATGGTCGCGCGTTTCTGCAGCGCCTGATGAAATCCGCGCTGACGGCCGTGGGCTACGTTGAGCGTCATGACCGTGAGCGTGTCGCCATCGGAGAGCGCATTTTGGGGCTTCTTTCCCGCTGTCATCGATCCCGTTCCAGCCAAGGCGGCTCCGCTGGTGCCGTGTGTACGCAACGGGATCGCGATCGCGGCCGTCAGCGTCAAACCGGCCACAATCGCCGCCGCCGTGAGCAGTCTCTTTGTGCGTTTCTTCATAACGACCGTCCTTGCCGCCCGCCGCGGCGGCCTAATCGCGCACCCTCATCCGGATAATGCCCCCGTGGACGAAGGCGGACTGGCCGATCGTTTGTAACGCCTCGCTGAGCGCCCCAGCCGGAGCTATGTGGGTCATGATCACCAGCGGCACCACGCCATCGGTATCCGGGCCGTCGGTGTCCGGCTCGGCCTCGTGCTGGATCACCGAGGCGATCGAAATCTCGTGTTGGCCGAGAATTCCGGCGATTTCCGCCAGCGTGCCGGGCTGGTCGTCGACGTTGAACCGCAAGTAGTATCGGCCGGGCACTTTGGCCGGATCGCGGACGGTTACCGGTGCCTCGCGGTTTTCGGACCACAACTCCAACGTGCGGAAGGTGATTGCCGCACGGCCGACGACGGTGTCGATCAGGTCGGAGACCACGGCCGAGGCGGTCGGATTCTGGCCGGCGCCCAGGCCGTGGAAGAAGACCTTGCCCACCGGATCGCCTACCACGCGGATGGCGTTGTATGCCCCACGGACCTCGGCCAGCGGCTCGCCTTGGCGTACCAGCGTGGGGGAGACGTGCAGTTCGAGCCCTTCCGGCACCAGCGTGGCCATCGCCAGCAGCTTGACGTTGTAGCCGAGTTCCTTGGCATAGCGCATATCGGCCAAATCGACCGTGTCGATGCCCGTGCGGGGGATTTCGTGCCAGTTGACCCTCGCACCAAACGCCAAATGGGCGAGAATCGCCAGCTTCTGAGCGGCGTCGCTGCCGTCGACGTCCATCGTCGGATCGGCTTCCGCGTACCCCCGGCGTTGGGCCTCGGCCACGGTGGCGGCGTAGTCGGAGCCCTTCTGGTCCATCTCGGTGAGGATGAAGTTGCTCGTACCGTTGAGGATCGCGTGCATCCGATGAATCTGGTTGGCCGTAAGACACTCGCTGATCGCCGCGATGATCGGGATTCCGCCCGCCACCGAAGCCTCGAAGGCGATCGAACGGCCCAACGCACGAGCCCGGTCGAACAGCTCCGGGCCGTGTTCGGCCAGCAGGGCCTTGTTGGCCGAGATGACGTCCTTGCCGCTTTCGAGCAGCTTCAGCATGATCGATCGGGCGGGCTCTACCCCACCGATAAGCTGGGCGACTGTCGTGATCTTGGGGTCGTCGATCACCGCCGACAGATCGTCCGTCAGCAGCCCCGGCGGCACGTCCACGCCACGCTTCGTGGTGGTGTCAACATCCACTATGCGAACCAGTTCGACCGGCCTTCCCGCGTGCCGGGCGATTCGCTCGTTGTTTTCCAGCAACAGCCGGGCGACGCCGGTTCCGATGGTCCCGAATCCGACAATGGCGACCTTGGCAGTTTCCATAGCGACCCTAGTTTTCCACAATCGATGCCGATAGAATCCCCTATCGTAGGGTAGGTTACCGCACGGCGTCAAGTTGCCGTGCGGTCCTGCCCCGGCCAACTCCATCCCCAGCCTTCAGAGGATAGCCCGTGGAATCGACCGCCCTGTCGTTCTTCAAGACCGCGTTGGAAACCCCCAGCCCGTCGGGTTATGAGGGGCCCTTGCAGCAGATCGTTCGCGACTACGCCGCCGACTTCGCCGATCAGATTTCGACCGACGTACACGGCAACGTGATCCTGGCCCGCAATCCGGATGCTCCGTTGCGGCTGATGTTGGCCGGCCACTGCGACCAGATCGGGCTGATCGTGCAGCACATCGACGACGAGGGCTTCCTCTACGTCAAGCCGATCGGCGGCTGGGACCCGCAGCAGTTGATCGGCCAGCGGATGACCGTCTGGACCGACGACGGGCCGGTCTTCGGCGTGATCGCCAAGAAGCCGATCCACCTGATGACCGACGAAGACCGCAAGAAGGTGCCAAAGATCAGGGACCTTTGGCTCGACATTGGGGCGGCCGACAAGGAAGAAGCCGAAGGGATGGTCCGCGTGGGTGATGCGGTGACCGTGGAACTCGGTTTCAACCAGATGCCCAACGAGCGGGCCGTCTCGCCGGCGATGGACGACAAGGCGGGAATGTGGGTGGTGGTTGAAGCGCTGCGACGCTTGGATACGGCGAAACTCAACTGTGCCGTTTACGCCGTCTCGACCGTGCAGGAAGAGGTCGGGCTGCGCGGCGCCCGAACGAGTTCCTTCGGCATCGATCCCCACGTGGGCGTGGCGGTCGACGTCACCTTTTCGACCGACTGCCCCACCGTCGAAAAGAAAGAGGAAGGCGACATCAAGCTCGGCTCCGGCCCGGTCGTCTATCGCGGGCCGAACATGAATCCCAAGGTCGTTCGCCGCTTGATCGACGCGGCCGACACCAACGAGATCCCCTATCAACTCGCCGCCGAAGGCCGCGCCACCGGCACCGACGCCAATGCCATCCAGATCAACCGCTCCGGCGTTGCCGCCGGTTTGGTCAGCATCCCCAACCGCTACATGCACAGCCCGGTGGAGATGGTCTCGCTGGACGATCTCGATAAGGCTGCCGATTTGCTGGCGCGGTTTGCGGAGGCGCTGCCGGCGGATGCGGAGTTCATCCCGTAGGGTGCGTGCAACGCACAACAAGACTGGTTCCCAAACTCCAGTTTGGGAACCAGAGACACGGCGAAGAGGAATGAGGGCTACCGAATCTCCTCGGCGTAGTACTTCACCGTAAACTCCTCGCCGGTGACATCCTGGACAAACTCCGGCCACGGTTTCGCCTTGCCCGGCTTGAAAACCTTCTCCTTCAGGAACGTGCCGAACTGCTTGCGGCCGTTGAAGCTGAGCGTGGCGGTCGGGCCGTCATGGCCGGCCAAATCGGCCAGACTATGTCGCATCTGGGCGGCGAATAGCTCGCCGAGCATGTAGTTGTGGTAGTAGACCGGCGCGATCGTGAAGTGCGGCTTGGCGGCCCAGTCGGCGGCGTCGCGATCGGCCGGGCGCGTGAGCATTTGGTAGCGCTCTACGTGGTCCCACCAGAGTGCGTTCAGATCGCGCGTGGGGTCTTCGTACAACGCCTTCTCGAAGTTCAACATCACCATCGTCCAGCGGGCGAAGATCAACTGCTCGCGGCGGCGCTGTTCGAGCACGGCCTGCTGTACCGCCTTGACACGTTCCTCGTCCGCGTCGGCATAGCCGATCAGCCACGTGGGGTTCTGCGCCAACGCGCCAAAGAGCATCGCCACGCCCTCGGTGGCGAAAATATGGCCCGGCCCACGCAGGTTGTACGGCAGCGAACGGTCGATCCAAACGTCGTAAACGGCGTGGCCCTGCTCGTGCAACATGGTGTCCATCCAGTTGGCCGTCGGCTTCAGATTGCAGAGCGTGCGGACGTCGTCGCCGCGATCGATGCTGATGCAAAAGGCGTGCTGGCTTTTGCCCTCGCGCTCGTAGAGGTCGCTGCGGGCGAGGATCTCGTCGATCGGCAGCCCGACGTCGGCGAAGAACTCGCGGGCCAGTTCGGTGATGTCCTCCTTTTTCTTGTCCTTGTAGAACTCGTCAAGGTCGATGGCCTCCGACGGCGGCGCGGCCTGGAAGAACGGGTTGTCGTAGTGCCAGGGCCGCATCGCTTCCGGCTTGATGCCGAAGCGCCGGGCCAGTTCGCCGTCGAGGGTCTGCTTCATCTTGCGAAACGGCTCGTCGGTCACCTTCTCCAACTCGGCGAAGATCGCCAGCAACCGTTCGGGCTCGTGTTCCTGCAGGCGGATCTTCATCTCCCAGAAGTTGGCGTAGCCGAGTTCGGCGGCGGCCTTGTTGCGGAGCTTTGCCAACTCGACCAGTTTCGGCCCGACCTGATCGCCAACCTGCTTCAGTGCGGCCCACATGGCCTCGCGGCGCTCGCTGTCGGTCTCCTTGGCCAGCATCTCCAGCAGGTCGTTGTTGGTGTACTCCTTGCCGCCGAGTTTCGCGCGATAGGTGTTGAACGTCATCGCGATCTCGGTCGACCGTTTGACCAACTCCTCCTGCATGGCAGGCGGCAGTTGGTTCGACTCGAAGCCGAGCTTGGCAATCTGCAACGCGCGGGCGTCCAGCGCGTCGAGCTTGTCGCTAGCGTCTAGCAGCCTGCCAATGGTCTTGTAGTTCCGCGCGTTGCTGTGGAGTTTCTTCAAGGCCAACTGGGCTTCGGCACTGGCGTCGAAATCCGCTTTCTCGCCCGTGTTCTCCGACTTCCACTCGGCCAAGGCGGCCGTCTTCTCGAGCTTGGCCAGTTCGTCGTAGTAGCGGGCGAGAAACCGCTTGGCCTTCGTGCGGACGTCGACCTTCCGCTTCCCGGCCGAATCGTCGTCGGCCGCCCAGCCCCCGCTACGGACAACGGCCACCAATACCAAAACCAAGGCGAATAGGGCAATGTGCTTCACGGCTTGTCTCCTTCGAGGGTCTTAGTTCGGCTGATACCCGGGCTCCTTGCGCGGATGGTGCGGGCGGGGGAGGTTCGGGAGTTCACCTCATCCACTTCAGAGAACACAGGCTACCCGGATAGTGCAGCAAGGGGAAGGACCGCCGGAGCCGATGCGACTGCCAATATGGCAGGGTGCCGTCTCGCCGGTTTCTTGCCGTGTCAAAATGGCAGGCCCGTGGGGAGGTTTGAGGCCTGCCCGACACACGGGCGTCTATGAGGTGTTCGTAACATTTTGGGCGACAACGACTTGAGAGCACGAGGCCGCTTCCGTATCCCAAACGGCACAGGCTTTGCTACCTCTTCGCCATCGGACTTGCTGTGCCAATTGCCGCGTGGCATCCGGCCGTATCCCCCGTGATCGGCAAGGCACCGCCCGTCAAAAGTACCGGAGAAAGGAGCATCTGATGGCCGCAGGCGAAAAAATCATCGGAATCGACTTGGGCACCACCAACTCGGTCGTTGCCGTGATGGAGGGAAAGGAAGCCAAGGTAATCCCTAATTCTGAGGGAAACCGGCTTACCCCGAGCGTGGCTGCGTTCACCGACAAAGACGAGACGCTGGTCGGCGAGCCGGCCCGGCGTCAGGCCGTCACCAATCCCAAGCGAACCGTCTATTCGATCAAACGATTCATGGGCCGCCGCCACAACGAGGTGGCCTCGGAAGAGAAGATGGTCCCCTACGAGATTGTCGGCGGACCGCAAGACTACGTGAAGATCGGCATCGACGGCCGAGAATACACCCCGCCGGAAGTTTCCGCGATGACGCTGCGGAAGCTGAAGGAATCGGCCGAGGCCTATTTGGGCCACAAGGTCAACAAGGCCGTGATCACCGTGCCGGCCTACTTCAACGACGCGCAGCGTCAGGCCACCAAGGACGCCGGCCAGATTGCGGGCCTCGAAGTGGCGCGAATCATCAACGAGCCGACCGCCGCCTCGCTGGCATACGGGCTCGACAAGGAGAAGGCCGAGAAGATCGCCGTGTTCGACTTCGGCGGCGGTACGTTCGACATCTCCGTGTTGGAGGTTGCCGACGGCGTCTTTCGCGTGATCAGCAGCAACGGCGACGGCCACCTCGGCGGCGACGATCTCGACGAGTGTCTGATCAACCACGTTGCCGACGAGTTCAAGAAAGAACAGGGCATCGATCTGCGGACCGACACGATGGCCTTGCAGCGGCTGCAAGAGGCTTGCGAAAAGGCCAAGAAGGAACTCAGCACCGCCCAGGCCACCGACATCAATCTGCCGTTCATCACCGCCGACGCCGCCGGGCCGAAGCACCTGCAAATGAACATCACCCGGGCGAAGTTTGAGCAGTTGGTCGATCATCTGATCGAACGTTGCCGTGGGCCGGTCAAGCAGGCGCTGGAAGACGCCAAGCTCAAGACGGGCGAGATCGACGAAGTCGTGTTGGTCGGCGGCTCGACGCGCGTGCCGAAGGTGCAGGAGTTGGTCAAGGAATTGTTCGGCAAAGAGCCTCACAAGGGCGTCAACCCGGACGAGGTCGTGGCCGTGGGAGCGGCGATCCAGGCCGGCGTGTTGGCCGGGGAAGTCAAGGACGTGCTGCTGCTGGACGTCACGCCGCTGACGCTCGGCATCGAAACGCTCGGCGGTGTGATGACGCCGCTTGTCGAACGCAACACGACGATCCCCGCCGAACGAAAGCAGATCTTCAGTACGGCCGACGACAACCAGACGGCCGTCACGGTGAAGGTCTACCAGGGCGAACGATCGATGGCCGGCGACAACCGGTTGCTCGACGAGTTTAACCTCGAGGGCATCCCGCCTGCGCCCCGCGGCATGCCCCAGATCGAAGTCAAATTCGACATCGACGCCAACGGCATCCTCAGCGTGTCGGCCAAGGACCTTGGCACCGGCAAGGAGCACGCGATCCGGATCAAGCAGTCGAGCGGGCTCTCCGACGATGAGATCCAGGGGATGCGAACCGACGCCGATGCACATGCCGAAGAGGACCAGAAGAAGCGCGAACTGGCCGAAGCCCGCAACCAGGCCGATTCGATGTGCTTCCAACTCGAGAAGCTGATCAAGGAGCACGACGAGAAGCTCTCCGACGCCGACAAGAGCGCGGTCAACCAGGCGATCGAGAAGACGCGCGAAGCCGCCAAGGGCGACGATGCCGCGGCGATCAAGTCGGCGATCGACGAACTTGAACAGGCCTCACACGCGTTGAGCAAGAACCTTTACGAGGCGGCCGGTGGGCAAGCCGGTGCCGACGCCGGAGCGGCGGGGCCGGGTTGTGCCGGCGCGGCCGGTGCGGATGCGGAGGCATCCGGCGGTGCCGACGACGACGCGATCGACGCCGAGTTCGAGGTGAAGGACTGATCGACGTCCGGCGATCCGTTCCATAGATCACATTTCCCGGGGCCAAATTCATTGCACGTTGCGCTGAAAGTGCGCGATTCGTAGGGTGCGTGAAACGCACCGTCACAAGCCGCCCGCGCGTGACCGTTTAGCCGCCGTCGGCACGACGGTGTGTTGCCGCTCGATTACGCCGCCGAACCGGCGGCGGCCAAACGACGCGACCGATGCGGATAGTGGGGCAACTCTGACCAGCAGAGGAGGTATCCATCATGGCACTACGTCCCGACAAACTCACGATCAAGGCCCAGGAGGCGCTGGCCACGGCCAAGTCGCTGGCCGCCGAACGGAACCACGCCAAGATGGACCCGCTGCACGTGCTGGCCGCGTTGCTGGGCGAGCAGGACGGCGTGGTTGGTCCGATCCTGGATCGTATGGGCGTCAATCGGGCGCAGCTCGACCAGATCGTCGACGCCGAACTCGGACACCTCTCGGAAGTCACCAGCGGCGATCCGGCCCAGGGCTCCAAAGAGATCCGCCTGCTGCTCGAAGCGGCGGCCAAAGAGGCCGACGCGATGAAGGACGAGTACATTTCGACCGAACACCTCCTGCTGGCGATGACCAAGACCGACTCGAAGGCCAAGAGCGTGTTGCAACTCAACGCGATCACCGACGCCGACGTGTTAAAGGTCCTGCAAGACGTCCGGGGCAGCGCCCGAGTGACCGACGACACGCCGGAGGCCAAGTTCCAGGCGCTCGAGCGTTACGGGCTCGACCTGATCGAACGCGCCCGGCAGGGGAAGCTCGACCCGGTGATCGGGCGCGATCAGGAGATCCGCCGCGTGATGCAGGTCCTTTCGCGGCGAACGAAGAACAATCCCGTGTTGATCGGCGAGCCGGGCGTGGGCAAGACAGCCATCGCCGAGGGGCTCGCCTTGCGGATCGTCGACGGCGACGTGCCGGAGAGTCTCAAGAACCGCCGTGTGGTGGCGCTCGACATGGGTGCCCTGATCGCCGGCACGAAGTTTCGCGGCGAGTTCGAGGAGCGGCTGAAGGCCGTGCTGCGCGAGGTGACCGATGCGGGCAACGTGGTGATGTTCCTCGACGAGTTGCACACGGTCGTCGGCGCGGGCCGCACCGAAGGCGGCGCCGACGCGGCCAATCTGCTCAAGCCGGCTCTGGCACGCGGCGAGTTGCGTTGCATCGGGGCGACCACGCTCGACGAGTATCGCAAGTACGTCGAGAAGGACGCGGCCCTGGAACGGCGGTTCCAGCCGGTCTACGTAGGCGAGCCGACGGTCGAAGACACGATCGCCATCCTCCGCGGGCTGAAGTCGCGCTACGAGGCCCACCACATGGGCGTGAAGATCAAGGACTCGGCCCTGGTGGCGGCGGCCAACCTCTCGCATCGCTACATCGCCGACCGTTTCCTGCCCGACAAGGCGATCGACCTGATGGACGAGGCCACCAGCCGGCTGGCGATGGAGTTGCAGAGCGTACCGGGGGAGATCGACCAGGTGCAGCGGCGGCTGGTGCAACTCGAACTGGCCGCCCGGCAGCTCGCCGACGAAACCGAAGAACACGCCCAACAGCGTCTGGCCGAAATCGAGAAGGAAACCGACGAGTTGCGGCGTACGTTGGCCGATCTGCGCGAGCAGTGGGAACTGGAGAAGAGCGGCCTCGGCGACGTGCAACAGATTCGCGAGCGGCTGGTCGACGCCGAGCAACAATACGGCAAACTGGCCGCGGCGATCCAGCAGAAGCAGTCGTCCGGACAGCCGGTGGGCGAGGACGACTACCAGAAGCTCTACGAGTTGGATCTTTCCCGCAAACAACTCGGCGAACAACTCGAGCCGGCCGAAGCCAACGGAAACGGCAACGGCGAGTCGACCAACGGCGGACGGCGGTTGTTGCGTCAGGAGGTCGGACCGGAGGAGATCGCCGAGGTGGTCAGTGCCTGGACCGGCATTCCCGTCTCGCGGATGATCGAGTCGGAACGGGCGAAGCTGCTGGTGATGGAAGAGCGAATCCACCAGCGGCTCGTCGGGCAAGACGAGGCCGTCGAGGCGGTGGCCAACGCCGTACGCCGCAACCGGTCCGGCTTGCAGGACCCCAACCGCCCGATCGGCTCGTTTATCTTCCTCGGACCCACCGGCGTGGGCAAGACCGAACTCTGCAAGGCCCTGGCCGAGGTGATGTTCGACGACGAGACGGCCATGGTGCGGCTCGACATGAGCGAATTCATGGAACGCCACACCGTCAGCCGCCTGATCGGTGCCCCTCCCGGCTACGTCGGCTACGAAGAGGGCGGCCGATTGACCGAGGCTGTGCGCCGCCGGCCGTACGCGGTGATCCTGTTGGACGAAATTGAAAAGGCCCACCGCGACGTGTTCAACGTGCTGTTGCAGGTTCTCGACGACGGCCGCCTGAGCGACAACCAGGGCCACACGGTCGATTTCACCAACACAATCATCGTGATGACCTCGAACATCGGCAGTCAGCTCGTGCAAGAGATCGCCCGCGAGGGCGGCAGCGAAGACGAGATCCGCGAGGCGGTCACGGAATCGCTGGGCACCCGTTTCCTGCCGGAGTTTCTCAACCGGATCGACGAGACGATGATCTTCCATCCACTGAGCCAACCGCAGATCCGCAGGATCGTGGTGTTGCAGATCGCCCGGCTCCGCGAGCAACTTCAGGAGAAGGGCATCGAGCTCGAGGTCACCGACCCGGCCGTCGACGCCATCGCCCGCGAAGGCTACGACCGGACGTACGGCGCCCGGCCGCTGAAGCGCGTGATCCAACAGCGGATCCAGAACCCGCTGGCGGTGGAGATCCTCAAGCGGGAGTTTGCGGAGGGGAGCCGGGTGAAGGTCGATTGTGCGGAGGGGGAGTTTTCGTTTGAGAGGGTGGAGTAAGCCTGACGGTGGGCTCCAACGATCTCATCACCCTGCCGGCGACGGCTAGACTTGCGAGGCGGCTGCCTTCGGGAGCATGCGCATGACCACCTCAGCCGCCAGCAGGCCGCTGCGGACGGCGCTTTCCATGGTGGCGGGCCAGCCGGTGTCGGTCCAGTCGCCGGCCAAGGCAAGGCTTTTGATCGGCATCCGCTGCGCGGGGCGTAGGCGAGAGATTCCGGGTTGGACCGAGAAGACGGCCGCGGGCTGTGTTACGACGCGATGATGGAGCAGGCGTGCCGTCGGCATTTCCGGCCGAATACGCTCTAGGTCGCGGAGGACGCCGGCGAGCACATCGCGCCTGGGTTGACCGACCAGATCGTCTGCCGCGCTGATGACTGCCTGGCAATGGGCTCCGCTTTCGGTCGTCACCTCGAAAAACCACGGGCTTCGGCCGCCGACCGACACGGCGTGGGGCAACCGAAGGACCGGGCGATCGAACCACATGTGTACGGCCGTGATTGCCGCCGGTTGAATTGCGCTAAGACCGTCGAGTTCCGGCAGCGCGGCACGCATCTCGGGCGGGAAGAGCGAGCCGACCCGCCGCCAGGGCACGGCCACGATGACGAAGTCGAAGGGAAGTTGCGTGCCGTCGACAAGCACGATGCCGAACGCGCGTCGGGCGTCGCCGTCGACTTGCAGCACGCGCCGACAGCGATGGACGATCACACCGCGTTTCGTCAGCCGCCCGCCCACGCGCCGATCGAAGATCTCGGCCAGCGGCTCCCTCGGCACCTCGAGTTCGTAAGCCCGGCGCGAGGAAAGGAAGCCGTCGACGAAGACCTTGCGTCCTGCGGCCAAGGACGCGCGGTCGGGCGTCTCGCTTAGGGCGCTGACGAGCACGACCGACCAAAACCGCTCGACGGCGCGTTCTGTCTGCCCATGGCGGCGAAGCCAATCGCCGATGCTCTCGTCGGCCGGCTGTTGGTCTTTGCCAGCATCAGGACGCTTCAGCCGCAAGAGCGTGCGGGCGATCGAGAGCCGCTCCCGCAGCGTCAGGTATTTCAGCCGCATCAGGCCCGGGGCGAGGTGTAGAGGCGGGGGGAGCCAGCCAACGGCGGCGAAGTCGCGGCGTACGGCGTCGGGGCCGAAGAAGTGCAGCCGCCGATCGCGGCGGAAGCAGTCGGCTACACCGGTCTGCCGGCAGAATTCGGCCAGTTTGGTGCAGCAGCCCATGCTGACGTGTTGGCAGAAATCGACGAGCCGGCCGATCTGTGGATCGAAAAACGACCCGGCCCGGCCGCCGAGTTGCTTCTTTTCGTCGAACAACTCGACGTGCAGCCCACGGCGGCGAACCTCCCACGCCGCCGCCATGCCGGCCAACCCGCCGCCCACGACGGCCACCCGAGGGCCGTTCGAGTTGTCGGCGGCGAGGCTCATAAGAGGGCGGCGATCCGTGGCGGAAGCAGCATCCATCGTGCGGCGATGCGGAGCTTCTGGCCCCGGCTAAGCGATACGCGGCGGCGGAGTACCTCAGCGGGCCGACGTTCGATCTTCCGCAACAGGGCCCGATAGGTCGTCATCATCATGCCGAAGATGCGTCGGCCGGACGGACGCAGGCACCGCATCAATTCGGCACCCTCGGCGTAGAGTCGTTTGGCCCGGCCGATCTGGAAGCTCATCAACTCAAGGAACCGATCGTCGGCGACGCCCGCAAGAAGGTCGTCGACCGAATAGCCGCAGCGCCTGAGGTCTTCCAGCGGCAAGTAGACGCGATCGCGGCGGGCGTCTTCTTTCAAATCGCGGAGGATGTTGGTCAATTGCATCGCCAGGCCACACTTCCGTGCCGGTTCTAGCGCTTCCTCGCCGGTGAACCCCCAGACGTGGATGCAGGCCAACCCGACCGCCGACGCCACGCGCCGGCAATAGACCTCCAACTCCCCAAACGTCTCGTACCGTCGCCGGTTGAGGTCCATCTCGACGCCGTCGATCACCGCCAGCAGATGCTCCGCCGGAACGGCGTATCGGCGCGCGGCGTCGGCCAACGCAGGCAGCAGTTCGACGCCGACGAGACCGTCGGCGGCAACGTGCTCGCGCTCGCACCGTCCGCATTGAAGGACGGCTTCCGTTGCGGCACGCCATTGGCAAAGCGCTTGGCGGCGTCGGTCGGCCAACTCGTCAGCCCGATCGTCGGCCAGATCGTCCGTACGTCGCATGAAAGCGTAAAGGGCATCCATTGCCCGGCGTTTGTCGCGCGGCAACCCGAAGAAGGCGGGATAGAAGCTCGACCCGGACGTCCGGGCGACTCGACGGCAAGCGGCGTAGCTGGCGTCGATCGCGCCGTCGGCAAGGGTCATGGTTGGTCTCCGGTGAGCGTGCCTCGGTGCAGCCGCCACCAGCATCGGGCCAGTAGCCGCAGCTTGGCCATCTTAGGCACCACCGGCCGCGACGTCCAGACGTCGAAATTCTGCCGGCGGACGGCCTGGAGGATCTCCAGCCCGCCGTGCAGGAAGAGTGCGATGGGCAGCTTCAACTCATGGGGCATAAGATCGATCAACGGGGCTCCCCGCCGCAGCCAGGCCTCGGCCCGATCGACCTCGGCACCCAAGAGCAGCCGGAACGCCTCGTTGCACTCCCGCCGGGCGAAGTCCGCCCGGGTGAAGCCATAGCGTCGGCAATCGGCTTGCGGCAGGTAGATGCGGCCCCGGCCGAAGTCGCCGGCCACGTCTTGGCAGAAGTTGGCCAATTGGAGCCCCGTGCAGATCGAGTCGGCCAGTTGGGCCCTTTGAGGCGTGTGGCATTTGCCCAGGTAGAGCACCAAACGGCCCACCGGATTGGCGGAGTAGCGGCAGTACTCGACCAGTTGGTCGAAGTTCTCGTACTGTGTCACCCGTTGATCCTGACGGAAGGCCACCAACAGGTCGAGCAGCGGATCGGCGGGAACGTCGAACCGCTGGATGGTGTCGGCCAGGGCCACGAACACGGGATGGGTCGACGAGCCGGCGAAACAGTCGCGAAGCTGTTGCTCCCACCAGCCCAGCAGTGCCAGGGCCTGCGTCGGGTCGCCCGTCTCGTCGGCCAAATCGTCGGCCCAGCGGCAGTAGGCGTAGACGTTGCAGAAGTGTTGCCGCAAACGCCGTGGCAGCAGCCGGCTGGCCACGGTGAAGTTCTCGTAGTGGCCTCGGGCCAAGCGGCGGCAATAACGCCGCGCACTTCTTGGCGAAACCGGCCGAACCGGCTTCGCCCGCGGGCCGTAACGTTGCAGATCGGCAACCGACATCAGTCTCCCATCACTAGCCCGTAGCCGAAGTCACCAGACATTGGCGCTCTGCCGAACACGGCCAAATTCTGGCGAATTCGGCTACCCCCACCCACACATCCACGCCGCTGCCCGTCGATCTTTCATCCTTCATCCCTCCGCCCTCATCCTTCCGTCTCCCTCCCGCCCCTCGCCCCGCGCCTCTCCCTCCATTATGATGCCCCAAGACCAGCGAGAAAACCATGCAGATCATCCTAGCTGCCCCGCGCGGTTTTTGTGCGGGCGTGAACATGGCGATCGAGAGCCTGGAACTGGCCATCCGGTTCTTCGGCACGCCGATCTACGTCTACCACGAGATCGTCCACAACAAATGGGTGGTGGATCGGTTTCTCCGGTTGGGGGTGGTGTTTGTGAACGATCTCGACGAGGTGTCGAAGAACGCCGTGTTGCTCTACTCGGCACACGGCGTGCCGCCGGAGATCCA
>CAYYNP010000054.1:0-40469 GCA_964472545.1 uncultured Planctomycetaceae bacterium
ACTGTTGCTTAGCTGGACCACGGTTTTGTGCCAAACCCGTTGAAACAAAACAGCAGGGCTGACCCGGTGGCTAGAAGAACGGCGGCGACTGGAAGCACAAAGGAGCACGCCTTCGTTCCTGAAGTGGCTGGATGTGCAAGAAGATGACACGATCGTTGTGGATAGCGGAGATTGGGATCTTGCGTGGATGTACAACCGGGCAATACCCGGGCCATCGGCCTTTCCGCCGCTCGGCGATGACGAAGTTGACGAAGCTGGAACGCTCGTATTCATTGAGGCCTACTGTGGCGAATGCCACGCGACTTATACGCCGGATCATCTCGCGGTGGAACGCTGGAGCTACAATCACGGCTTCCTGGCCGCTGCGGCCGGCCGTCGTCTGCTCTGCCCGAAGCAGCATGTCATTCTGGAGGTCACGGACATGGTGTCGTAATGGTCTACCGGACTGTGCAACCAAGTTGCCAGCCGCCCACTGCGAGGCCATCGAATCGGGTTCTTTGCGGATCAGAACGGCGACCGGGCGAAGCCGTATTGGCCCAGGGGCCGCAAACCGAGTATAATTACGGGTATCACGTTTGCCTGGGGTTAACCGGGAGTGGCTATGAGCAACGATTCCGTATTCGACCTCACTCCGCCCGAGAAGCTCCAGTTAGTCGAAGACCTCTGGGACGACTTGGCAGCGACTCCGTCCGAGGTGCCGATTCATGACTGGCAGAAGGAAGAATTAGCTCGACGCAAGGCCAACTTGATGAGCCAGCCGGCATCCGGGCTGTCCTGGGACGAAGTGAAGATGAAGATTAGAAACCGACATGGCCGCTAAGCTGATCCTTGCACCGGAAGCCGAGCGGGATATCAGCGAGGCGTATGGTTGGTATGAAGAGCGTCGGCCCGGTTTGGGCGAGGAGTTTCTCAGTTGCGTCGATGCCTGCATTCAGGCCATCTGTCGGATGCCCAAACTCCACGCCAAGGTCCACGAGGACTATCGGCGGGCACTGGTCAGACGATTCCCGTACGCGATTTTCTACGAGTACGTCGAGGGCACGGTAACCGTCTACTGCACCTTCCACACGTCGCGAGACCCGGAAAAGTGGCGCGAGCGGTTGTCGTGACGGTTTGGGAATCGATCGCCGTAGTAGTAGTTAGCAGAATCCCTCACCGTGCGGTAGAGCGAGACTCTACGGCTCTCCCTCAGTCGGCCGCCACTTCCACGTCGACGTAGACCACCTGGCCACGTGGGCGGCTCTCAATCCGTACGCCTGGGGTGGATTCCGGTCCGTCGGGCTGTGGCGGTGCCAACGTGGGCACGCCGGCGGCCGACGGGCAGCGATCGGAACACGCTGGCGGCCAATTCGTCGGGGAAGAAGCCGGTGACGGATCTTCCGGCTTCTGATCGGGATCGTGGCCCACGACACAGGCCGTCACCAGACAGAAAACGATTGTCAACACACCGGCCGTTACCAACCCGGCACCAATGGACTTCATGCGAGCGTCTCCAGGTGTCCAAAGACCCCGCGATGTGGCAGTCGTCAGCAAGATGAGATTTCCGCGGGTCTCTGCGTACCTTTCAGGCTAATCAAGCCGGGCCAACAACGCAAGAAAAAACCGCACCCACACTATGGCCCACAACGAACACACCCTACGCAGCCCACTGCCAGGCTCTGTTCATCCCTGGCCGATGTGCTGAGACGGCTGAGGGGCTGTTGGAATAGGTAGTATAGGAGGGCCATGTCGGTTGTAGGGGCAATCTTGATCTTACGGCAATCTCCGGCCGATCCACCGTACATGAGGGCAGGCCGAGGCGTCTGTTACATGGGGTTGCCGAAGCCCGGCAGAAAGCGCAGTCACTCAACGCAAGAGGGCACAAGGAGCGTAGCCGATGGTCGCGACGATGATGGTTCTCCTGTTGACCGCCGATCCACAGGGCCACCCGGCAATCGGCGAAGCGTTACCCCGCACTGCCGTTCATGACGGGGGTGATTACACTGCCGGCACACCGGGCCGATCTCGACGGGCTGCCCATTTCGACGCTGCGGGAGTGGGGCATTCTGCCGTGGTGGCAAGCCGAGAGGCATGCCAAGTTCCGGCCAGCCAACGATTCTACCGCGGCCGTTCCTACAACTATCGCCTGCTGGCGGACTATCCATGGCACGCGGCTGCGAGTTGGGCTCAGCCGTGCTATCCACGCGATCGCTATTCGCGCCCGGGCGGCTGCCGTGAGGCCCCACCTGCCGCTGCCCCGTTGCAGATCCCGGCCAGGCAACCCTCGCGGCTTGGTGTGAAGAACCACCGGCCTTCCGGCGAGCCACATTGACAGATTCGGCCGGATGCGGAAAATGACGCTCGTGAATCGTCGATTCTGATGAGCCGTCGGATGGTGATCGTCTGGCGGCCGGGCGCGAACACGCGAATGCACGGGGGGCGGCGACCGCAGGGAGCAACCGTCGTCGGCGGATGATCGCGGCCTGGAGGGCCTCCCCCACGCTTTCGCCACGGGCCGCGCGACCCGTTGAGCGAACCACCACCGCCGGCTCTTGGCCGATCTGAAATCTGCAATCAGAAGTCTGAAATCGAGTCTGCCACACACCTCTGTCTGATTGGCCTGGGGTCCAACGTGGGGGACCGCCGGGCGAGGTTGGACGGCGCGCTGGGGCGTTTGGCCAAGCATCCCTCGATTTCTGTGGCCCGATGCAGCCGTTGGAGTGAGACATCGCCGGTCGGTGGCCCATCCAATCAGCCACGCTTTCTCAACGGGGCGGCCGTGCTGCAAACATCGCTGCCTCCAGAAGCGTTGCTGACGGCGTTGAGCCGGGTCGAAGTCGAGTTTGGGCGTCAGCGACACGAGCGCTGGGGACCTCGCAGCCTCGATCTGGACCTGCTGCTCTACGACCAACTCGTCATTGGCACCCCGTCGTTGGTGCTGCCTCACCCACGTATGGCCTGGCGACGCTTCGTGCTGGAACCGGCGGCCGAAGTGGCGGGCGACATGCTGCACCCTGCGATTGGGTGGACGGTTCGGCAGTTGCTGGACCATCTCAACGCTGCCGTTCCGTACGTTGCGATCTCCGGCTCGATCGGCGCCGGCAAGACGCATCTCGCCCGGGCACTAACCGAGCGGATCGGCGGGCGGCTGATTGCCGAGCAATTCGACGAGGCGCGGCTGGCGGCATTCTACGCCAATCCGCCTTCCCACGCGTGGCAGACGGAGCTAGAATTCCTCCGTCAACGGGCACGGCTGTTGGCAGCGGGTGAGCCACACTGGGCGGATCGGTCCCGGTGGACGATCAGCGACTTCTGGTTCGATCAATCGCCGGCGTTTGCCAAAGTGTGGCTGCCGCCGAAGCAGTGGCCGGAGTACTGTGAGCACTGGCAGCAGTGTCGCGAAGGCGTGGTTCGGCCGAAGCTGGTCGTCGTGCTGGACGTTGTGGCCGACGTGCTGCTGCGGCGTGTTGCCCGTCGCGGCCGGCCGTACGAACGCGGCCTCGATCGACCACGGCTTCAGCAGATTGGCCGGGCGATCGTCGCGCGGTCGTCTGCCCGCGACCAAGGGCCCGTCCTGCGGCTAACGGCCGCCGAGCCCGACGAAGCGCTGGATGAAGTAACCGCCGCCGTCGAAGCGATGCAGTAGGATGCCCCAAACACAACGCCCGCAAGTCGTTACCACGGTTGCCGATCTACGCCGCGCGCTGGCTGTGGTGCGCGGGCGCGGCCATCGGATCGGGCTGGTACCCACGATGGGGGCGCTGCACGAGGGCCATCTGAGTCTGGTGCGTGCTTCGAAGGCCGAGTGCGACTTCACGGTAGTCTCGATCTTCGTCAACCCGAGCCAGTTCGGCCACGGCGAAGACCTTGAGAAGTATCCCCGCACGCTTGACGTCGATCTCGACGCCCTGGCGAGTTGTGCAACCGAACTGGTCTTGGCGCCCGCCGCCGAAGACGTCTATCGGCCGCAGCACGCCACCTGGGTCGAAGTCGGCTCGGTGGCGGAACCGCTGGAGGGACGTCACCGGCCGAGCCACTTCCGCGGTGTAGCAACGGTGGTATTGAAGCTGTTGAACACGGTGCAGCCGGACGTGGCCTTCTTCGGCCAGAAGGACTATCAACAAGCGTTGGTGATCCGGCAAATGGTGGCCGACCTGGACGTACCGGCCGAGATTCGCATGTGCCCGATCGTTCGTGAGGCGGACGGCCTGGCGATGAGTTCGCGCAACGCGTATCTCAGTCCGGAGGCGCGACGTCGTGCGGTCGTGCTCTATCGGAGCTTGGAGGCGGCCGAGGAGTTGGTGCGGCAGGGCGAGCAGAGCGCCACGGCCGTCGCCCAACGGATGCGGCAGGTGATCGCCGAAGCGGACGACGCACACATCGACTACGTCGCCCTGGCGGATCCCGATACGCTCGAACCGGTCGAGCAGCTCTCCGGGCCGACGCTGGCGGCGTTGGCCGTGGAAATCGAGAATACGCATTTGATCGACAACCGCCTGCTTCAGCCCTAAGGACTCGGATGCATCGGACTCTCTTCCCTATTCCGCACGAGATCCTCGGACTTCCCGTATTTGGGTTCGGCTTGCTGCTTTGGGCTTGGGTGCTGTTTGGCCTGATCCTGATGGTTTGGCTCGTGCGGCGACAGGGCTTCAACGCCGACACGAACGGCTACCTGATGCTGCTGGTCCCTGTGGCCGCGATCCTCTACTGGCTGTTGCCGGCCGTGTGTGAAGAGCAGGGACTGCCGATTCGCGGCTACGGCGTGATGTTTCTCCTGGGCGTGGTCTCCGGCACCGCGTTGGCGACGTGGCGGGCGTGGCGCCGGGGGATCGATCCCGATTTGATCCTCTCGCTCTCGTTCTGGATGTTCATTCCCGGAATCGTCGGCGCGCGGGCGTTCTACGTCATCGAGTATTGGCCCGAGCAGTATCTGCCGTACTTTCAGAAGGGATTTCCGCAGTTTGTCGGCGCGATCGTCAACGTGACGCAAGGTGGGTTGGTGGTCTACGGCGGATTGCTGGGCGGGGCATTGGGGATGCTGTTGTTCGTCCGCCGCGCTCGGATGCCGCTGTTGGCCACCTGCGACCTGATCGCCCCGAGTATGCTGCTGGGGCTGACGCTGGGGCGCATCGGCTGTCTGTTGAACGGCTGCTGCTTCGGCGGCCCCTGTGAAGACGTACCCTGGGCGGTGTCGTTTCCCGCCGACAGCCCACCCTATCTCACTCAGGTCGAACGGGGCCAGATGTACGGTTTCACGCTCGCCGGAGACCCCGACGCGAAGCCGGTGATCCTGGCCGTGGCCGAAGGATCAGCAGCGGCCGAGGCCGGCCTCGAGCCGGGCTATCGGCTACAGCGGATCAACGGTCTGGCGGTCGACGACGCGGGAGTCGCCCATCGGCTGCTCGCCGGCGCGTTCGAGCACAAGCGGCAGTTGTCGATCGACGTGGCCGACCAAGGCCGGCATCGGCTGCTGGCCATTTCGCCGTTGCCGGACCACAGCCTGGCGGTCCACCCCACACAGGTCTATAGCGCCGTCAACGCGGCCCTGTTGTGCCTGCTGCTGCTGGCCTTCCACCCGTTCCGCCGCCGCGACGGCGAGACGTTCGCCCTGATGTTGACGGTCTATCCGATCGCCCGGTATCTGCTGGAGATCATCCGCACCGACGAGAGCGGCGCACTTGGAACTGCGTTGAGCATCTCGCAGAACGTGAGCCTGGCATTGCTGGCATGCACGGCCGTACTTTGGTACTACATTCTTCGTCAGCCGCGAGGGACGGCGTTTCCGTAGTCGAAGCCGGCGGGCATCAACTCTCGAGGCATGACGGCCGCCGACTCGTGGCACCGTCAACTACGGCAACAAAAAGAAGCGCCGCCCCCCCGAGGGGGAGCGGCGCTTTGCGTTCGCTAAGCGATCGGCCGCTTGGGCACTATGCCCGACGGCGACGACGCCACACCAGCAACAGGCCGGCCAGGCCGCCGATCAGCATTACGATGGTGCTCGGCTCGGGAATCGGAACGAAGGTGATGTTCTTGCCCGCTCCCGGAAGGCCGATGTCGGCGGCGGTCAACGCGCCGGCAAGTCCGTCGAAGTTGGCGAACTCGATCTTGAGATCGCCGGAATCTATCATGGCCGTGAACTCGGCCAGATTCGGCCGTGCGTTATCGGCCAGGATTTCGCCGATGAACAGGTCCGTTCCCATCAACCTCGCGCCGAAGGAGGCCTCGCCCACGGTGTTGATGTTCTCGGAGACGAATGCCCCAGGTATCGAGGGCAGGTCGGAAATAGCTTTGACGCCGGTCACGGGGTCGGCGATATCGGTGCGGAACAAGCCGAGACTGATGAAGTTCCAGCTATTCAAGTTATTTGCCGACACCTTGAATTCGCCGGTGGTCTCGTCGTACTCGACCTTCATCGAACTCGGATCCGCCGGGCCGGGGTCGCCGGTGAAGTTGGTGATCAGGTCGGTAATGTCCTGACCGTCGACCCAACCGTCGCCGCGGCCCATCGCGCCACCTGCCGTGTCGCCCTTGAGCCAGTCGCGGTCGGGCGGGTCACCTTGCAGGTTGAAGTTGATAATCAGGGTCTGGATGTCCTGGCCGTCGATGTTTCCGTCGGCGTTGGAGTCGCCGCCGGAGGCGACGTAGAGATTTGCGTTAACGGCAGTGAACGTGCCTTGGCCGGGCGGGATGGTCTCCACGTAGCCGATGCCGCGGTTGAAGACGCCGTTGCTCAGATGGCCGACGGCCGGCACCGCGTCGAATTGGCCGACGATCACTCCTTCGGCGGCGGTCGAGACAATCGGATAGGCCTTGCCGACGGCGACTTCCGCACTGGGGACATTGGGGACCGTGTCGCCCACGCCGATCACCTGAAGGTCGAGCGTGCCGGCCAGGTACACGTCCGAATCGCCCGTGCTGATCACCTGATCGTGGGCCCCGTTGAACTCGCAAAGGTACGTGGCCGCGTCGCCAAATTCCAGGGCCCCGTTGACGTTCAACGTACCCACGCTGTTGCCCGGCGACAAAACGCCTTCGACCACCAGATCGCCGGAGATCGTGACGCCGTCGGCGGTCGAAACGTCGCCGAAGCTGAAGGAGCCGCCGGTGAGGGTCAGCGTGGTGGGCGTGTCGGTGTTGTTGACCGTGAGGTTCCCCAACAGCGTCCCGCCAGCGCCGCCGGCCAGTTCGGTGTTGCTGGTCACCAGGAAGTTGGCCGCCCGTTGCTCGACCGGCACGAAATCTCCGGCCGGGTCGCCGAATCCGCCACGGACCGCGCCGGCGAATCCGGACGCAATGCGGACCTCATCGAACTCGATGCCCTGGTCGTAGTTGCGATTGCCGCCGTCCTGATGGTCGTGGCCGCGGCCTTGGAAGCGGAATTGGATGATGCGGTCATCGGCGCCGATGAAATCGCCGCTGACCGACAACGTCTCGGCCGCCGTGGCTGCGACCTGCGCCGCGGTGGTCACGTCGGTCGGGTCGAGGTAGTAGGTTACCACCTCGTCGCCGGCACGGTCGACGTCGATCTGGCCGATGATCAGGTGCGTGACATCCTTGGCGAAGACGTCGGCAACCGTATCCTGATCGTTGCCGCCGTTCCAATCGATCCGCAGGAACGCGTTGGCGGTGGCATCGTTATTTCCGCCGCCGTCGAATCCGAAGCGGACCCGCTGTTGCGGGCTGCTCAGCGACGGCCCGAAGTTGAGCATGAAATCGCCGAAGTTGTTGCGGTTGTTGTCGGTCATGATCGGGTGGATCAGGCCGCTGAACCAGTATTCCTGGGCGCCTTCGTCGGCCAAATCGAGTTCCCGGGCGAGGTTGAAGTTATTGTCCGGCTTCGCATAGGTGGCCTTACCCTCCTTACCGACGATGCCGGCCGGTTCGTATCCCGCGATCAGGCCGAGGGTATAGGTGGGCGTCAGATCGCCGGGACGCGACACGCAGTTCGAGGTCTTGCCGCCTTTCCCGCCGTTGCGGTTCCAGTCCGTGTCCCAGCTTCCCACGGTGCCGGGAATCACCACGTCGTGGTTCCAGCCACCGTCGTCCCGGAAGCGTTTTTGGTTGTTGCCGTTGTGGCGATAGATGCCGTTGGGCTTGTCGCCGTCGACCACGGCGTTGAAGCTGTCGATAAACAGATTCTGGGGTACCGGCGGGCCGGGGATCGTGAGCACGCCGCCGTCGAGCGTGAGATTCGTGGCGGCCACCATGTTCGTACCCTCGACGGTGAACGTGTTGCCGTCGCTGATGCCGAACTCCACGCCGCCGAGGTTCAGAGCACCTTCGACGGTCACCTGGTTGCCGGCCGTGCTGGCCGTGCCGCCGGTGACGTTCAGCACGTCGATCGTATCGGCGGCACCGAAGTTCAACGTTCCGCCGCTGACCGACACGCTGCCAATGTTGTTAGCACCGGCAAGGCTCAACGCCCCGCTGCTGACCGATGCACCGCCGAACGTGTTGACCGCCCCGGAGAGCATGACCGTGCCGCCATCGACGTTCATGCCACCCTCGCCGGTCACGTTGCCGACGACGTTCAACTCATAACCGTCGGTCGAAGCCAACGTGGCCGTCGTGCCGGGCCCCAGCGTCACGCCGCTGGCCGCCGAGCCGAGGTTGACGGTCAGCGGGCCGTCGACCGGACCGGTACCCTTGCCGGCGGTAATCGTGCCGCTGGCGTCGACGATCACCTCATTGTCGTACACCAACGATTCGGCCGGCAGAGCGCTGGCCGAGAGCAGCAGGTCGCCGCCGCCGAGCCGCACCGCCGCGTTGTCCAACGGGTTGTCGGCCCCGTCGCCGTAAGCGGCCAGCGTGCCGTTCTGCACGTCGAGGGTCGACGTTTCGGCCAACGTGGTGCCCGCCGCGCTGAGTTCGAGCGTGCGGTTGCCGGTCTTGGCCAGCGTCACGTTCGGCGCCGCGCTGCCGTCGATCGGCCCCAGCGAGGTTGCCGTCTGCGGGTTGAAGCCCGCGTCTTCTAGACCGGCCGCGAGCGTAGTTTGCGTGAAGCCGATCGGGCCTCCGGTCGTGCGGAGGATTCCGCCGTTGATGGTCAGTTCGCCCAATGCCAGGCTGGAAACCGAGGCGGCATTGAGCGTCGAGTCCGTGTTGATCTCCACCGTGTGTGAGGTCATTTCGAGATCCGACAGCCCCGCCAGATCGGTGATATCGGCCGTGCTCAAGGCGTGATCGTAGAGCTTGACCTCGTCGATATGGCCGCGGAAAAACTTGTAGAGCGTTCCGTTATTGTTGTCGGTGATTGCTCCGATGAAGGCCGGGTGCTGGTCGATCCCGGTCAGATCGTAGCTGGCGTCGATGTTCATACTGTCGTCGAGGACCCCGTCGACGTAGAGGCGGAGTTGACCATCCTCGCGAAGGCCCACGACGTGGTGCCAGGGACCGTCGTTGACGAGTACGTCGCCGACGAACTGCTTCTTGTTGAAGTCGGAACCGGGCGTGTTGGCGTTGTCGTCGACCAACAGCGTCACGCGGCCGGAGGCCTGTTCGCCGACCATCATGGCGTAGCGGACGCCTCCGGCGTTGTCGCCGCCGTTGCCGAAGATGGTGCCTCGGTTGTCGCCGCTGGTGTTGGTCGACTTGACCCAGGCCGAGATGGCCCAGTTGCCGTCGGTGAAGTTCAGCGCCGAGTTGTTCCCGAGTACGACCGCGTCGTCGACGCCGTCGAACAACGCAGCGTCGCCGACCAGGCCCGGTTCGATCACGGTGCCGCCGGCCAACATGCCGTCCATGGCTTCGCCGCCGCTGCCTTCGTTGATGGCGAAGCCGAAAGCGTCGACGTTATCGAAGGTCCAGTTGCCGATCTCGTCGCCGGGGCCGGCGCCCGGATCGATCGCCCCGGTGATGGTCATCGTGCCGCCGGAGAGCCCGATGGTGGTGGACCCGCCAAAGGCGCCGGGACCGGCCATGTCGATCGTTCCGCCGGCGGCGTCGATGGTGCCGTTACCCATGTTGCTGAAGAAGCCGGCGTCGACCGTCAAGTCCCCCGCGCCGACCTTGGAAAAGACAAACGGGGCGTCAGTCGCGGCGCCGTCAATCCCGCCGTAGGTCGTCGGAGTCTGCGGATCGATGCCCACCGCGGTGGCGCCGTTGGCGATTACCGTATCGGCAAACGTGATCGGCGCACCGTTGCTGATCGTCGTCAAGATGCCGTTATGCAGCGTCAAGGTGCCGAACGACAAGCTCTCGAGCGAGGTGGCTTCGATCGCCGACGAGTTGGTCACGGTCACGTCGTGCGTGGCCGCCAAGTCGATGACGGGCATGCCTCCCACCAGCCCGGCGATGTCGGCCGGCGCTAGTGCCTTGTCGTAGACTTTCACGTCGTCGATCATTCCGTTGAAGAACCGCGCCGGCGTGGGCGTGGCCTCCCGGGCGTCGTCGATGGCACCGATGTAGGCGTTGAACTGGGAAGTGTCCAGGTTGTAGCCGGCCGGTACCGTGTTCGAGCCGCTTTCGATACCGTCGATGTAGACTCGCGTGCCCGTTCCTTCGCGAACGGCTGCCACGTGATGCCACAGGCCGTCGTTGATCGGGCCGCCGACCGTGTGGACCTTGCTGGAGTCGTTGTCCGTGCTCATGGTGAGGTCGCCCGGATCGCCGCCTTCACCGGCGGAGAAGTAGTAGCGGATACCCGGGCGCCCGCCGCTGTCCCAGTTGCCGCCGTGGGAGATGATCGAAGGCGGATCTCCCGCGTTGTGGGTCGTATTGATCCATGCGGAAAGCGTGAAATCGCCCGTACCGAAGTTCATCTCCGGTGCGTTGCCTAGGTCGACCGCGTCGCCCGCGCCATCCAGCAACAGCGCGTTGCCGGCTACGCCGGGGGCGGTCGTTGCGTCGCCCAGCAGCGTGCCGTTGGAACCGCCGAGGACCTCGTTGTTGACCGTGGTGCCGGTGAGGTTGTCGAACGTCCAAGCGCCGACCTCTCCACCGGGGCCTGCGCCCGGCGTGAACGAGCCGGTGAAGCTGATCGCCCCGCCGTCGAGTTCGATGCCCGAACCGGCGACGCCCGTGAGCGTCTCCATCGCCAGCGTGCCGGCGCCGCGTTTGACGAGCGTGGCCGCAACGGTCGCGCCGAGGGCGGGCACGGCCAATTCGCGGGCCGTGTTGATCGTCGAGCGGCCGGCGATGGTGACCGCCGGAATCGCCCCACCGTCGCCCAGCGAGAGCGTCGAGCCATCGGCCATCGAAAGTGAAGTGCCCGGACCGAACAGCGCCGATCGGGTCACGTTGAGCGTCGAGTCGTCGTTGATCGAGAGCGTGCCGCCGTCGACCGTGAGGCTGAATGCCTCACGAACGGCAGGCGTGCCCACCGCGCCGACGTTGACCGTGGCGGCGTTTCCGCCGTTAATCAGTGCGTGGATGCTGCCGTTGGGGATATCGGCAATCTGGGTGGCCGGATCGGCCGGATCGCGCCATCGCGAGAAACCGGCGTCCACGTCGGCCCACTCGCCCGGCCCGGCGTTATCCCAAACCAGCGACGCCGCCAGCATACCGGCCGTGCCGTACTGGTAGAGCATGCCGATGTCGTTTGCGTCGAGGGCGTCGCCCTTCCAGATCGAAATGTCGTCGAAGTAGCCCTGCGTGTATCGATTGAAATGGTTGCCGATGATCAGTGGATCGTCGTGTACGCCGGCGGCCCAATTGCCGTCGCCCATCGTGTGGATGGTAGGCGTCGTTGAGTTGTCGACGTAGAGCCGGATCTCGCTGGCCACGGGGTCTCGCACGACGACGAAATGGTGCCACTGATTGTCGCCGTGGCTGACGCCCGCGTGGTCGATCCGAGCACGTGGATTGCCGCCGGGGCCCTCGCGGCTATCGTAGGTGAAGCCACCCGCGCGCGTTTGCAGCATGTAGTAGCCGGCATCGTTGCGCGAGTTGTCGGCATATCCTTTGGTGATCAACCCCTGGTCGTTTTGAACGCCGTCTCGCTTGTACCACATTGAGATCGTGAAGGCGTCGCCGGCCAGAAACTCGAGGTCGTCGTGGTCGGCCACCTCAGCGAACTGATTGGATCCGTCGAGCCACATGCCGCCGTCGAATCGGCCGTCCAGCGGCGCGAACGAGGCGCCGTTGACCAGCGTGGCGTCGTGTGGCACCAGGCCGCCGGAGAGATCGGCCGCCGTGGTGCCGGCCGTCTCATCGAAGTTCCACCACCCGACCAGGGCCGCATTGGCGGCCGGACCGGCAAGGAACAGGGCAAGAAGAACTCCAAACGCGACGATGCCGACTCGGCATCCACGAGATTCCCAAACGGGCGATCTTCTCATCGTACGTGCCTCCTGGTGACGCTGAGTGAATGGAAGATACAAGAAACGGTATCGCGCCTTGCTCAGGGGACCTCTTCGCCGATAGGGTCGACGAAGGACTGAAGGAGAACGCTGCCTTCAGGAGAATTCATGGTCCCAGAAAGACCCGATTACATGCTGCTGCTGCCTCAAGGGGTGTTGGTGGGGTCGACACTGCGAGCCCGGCACAGACCACGGAATCCACACGGTCTGCGCAGACCATACAACTGCACTAGTAGCCTAATGTATCAAATCTGGCAGGAATTGCAAGTTTCCGCTGAGTTGTGAAACCAGAAATTCCTAACAAAGCCCTACAACCGACACCCCGGAGACGGGCCGTCGGGGTATTGCAATTCCGGCAAGTCCTGTCATACTAATATGTTAGGGGTGCGGGATGGAGAATCAGACGGAGAACCGGCACGTCCGGCAGATTGGCGTCGCCGGCCGCGCCGCCACTCTTCGGCTTCCCGGAACTTCCCTCGCACACATCCCGTCTATTGCACCGCTCTGATTGGTGGGAGTTGCCCGCACGCAGGAAAAGGCCCTATGCCCGAGAACCCTTGCTTTCGCCGTGGCCGGTCACGTTCCGAGATTCCGCACGTTCGCCGGTTGCGATTGGCGTTCGAGACGCTCGAACCGCGCGTGGTGCTCAACGGCACCTCGCTGGTGATCAACGAGTTCATGGCGCAGAACGACTCGACCCTGGCGGACGAAGACGGTGATTTCTCCGATTGGATAGAGATCCACAACCCGACCGATCAAGCCGTCGATCTGGCCGGTTGGCACCTGACCGACGACGCCGGCGAGTTGGCCAAATGGGAGTTTCCCGCTCGCACGATTTTGCCCGGCGAGCACCTGCTGGTCTTTGCTTCCGACAAGAACCGCACCGACCCCGACGCCGAACTGCACACCAACTTCAAGCTCAGCGGCGGGGGCGAGTACCTCGGACTGATTGAGCCGGACGGCGTGACCGTCGTCCATCAGTATTCACCGGAGTATCCCAACCAGTCGGCCGACGTCGCTTACGGCATCAGTCAGAGTATCAGCAGCGTGTTGCTGGGTGAGGGCGCCGAGTTGGGCTACCACGTGCCCCGGGCAGCCGACGTTTCGCTCGCAGACACCTGGACCGCGCCGGACTTCGACGACGCGCTCTGGAACCCGATCGAGAAGAAGTCGCCGTTGCTGATTACCGAAGTGGGCACCGAGGACCCCGATTTCGTCGAAATCCAGAACGTCACGGCCAACGCGATCGACACCGCCGGCTGGGTCGTGGCGGTCAACGACGGTGTGCGGGCAAACGTCAACGCGATGCACTCGCTCTGGGAATTGCCCGAGTGGATCGGCGCCGAAGAGGTGCTCTATCGACACGACGACACGTCCGACCCCGAGCACTATTGGGGCGAGTTGATCTCCTGGCGTACCGTCGGCACCGGCTGGGTGATCGTCGTCGACGCCGACGGCGGCGTGGTCGATGCCGTTGTGTGGGGATATCCGGCGAGTTACCTGGAGGACCTCAACGTAACGATCAACGGGCAGACGATCACGGCCGACGACGTCTGGGGCGGCGCGGCCGTGACGGCAGCCGGCACGTCGTCGAACTCGTTGCAGCGGTACGGCGACGGCGACGACGATACGGCCTCCGACTGGCATTACGTCGTGCCTCCCTCGCAAGGCAACACGAACGCGGCACTCGCGGTGCCCTTCGACATGCCGGGCCCGCCGACCACCGGCGTAGGCTTCAGCACGGCCGATCCCGCCGCGCTGGACGACGCAATTCAAACCGACGTCGGTATGGAGATGCACGGGCAGAACGCCTCGCTTTGGACGCGCATCCCGTTCGAGGTCGCCGACCCGTCCGAGTGGGATTCGCTTTCGCTGCACCTGAAGTACAACGACGGCTTCGTGGCCTATCTCAACGGTGAACGCGTTGCTGCCCGCTCCGCACCGGACGTGCCGCAGTGGAATTCCACGGCCACCTTCGCACGCAGCATCTCGGAGTCGTTGCTCTACGAAGAGATCAACGTCAGCAGCTTCCGCGGCCACTTGCAGCCCGGCCGAAACGTGTTATCGATCCACGGACTCAACCACAGTGTGTCCGACGCGACCTTCCTGCTTTCCCCCAAGATCACCGCCACCAGTTATCGCAAGGCCGAGCAGTTCTTCACCTCCGCCACGCCGGGCGAGCCCAATTCGGCCGGCTTTATCGTGATCAACGAGGTCCACTACGACCCGGCCGACAAGACCCAACCGGCGGAGTTCATCGAACTCTACAACACCACCGACGACACGATCGATCTGTCCGGCTGGCGGTTCGACAACGGCGTGCGTTACACGTTTCCCGAGGGAACCACGCTGCGCGGCGGCCGCTACCTGGTCGTGGCCGAAAACCCGGCCACCGTCAAATCGCTCTACGGCGTCGACGCGCTGGGCCCCTGGGTCGGCCGTTTGGACAACGACGGCGAGCGGATCGAGTTGCTCGACGAACTGGAGCACGTGCAGGACGAAGTACGATACAAGAGCGAGTTCCCCTGGCCCATTGCCTCGCGCGGCGGCGGTAGCTCGATGGAACTGATCGACCCGGCGCTGGACAACGATCTGGGCGGAAGTTGGCGTCCGTCGGGCTACGACACGCTGACCGTTCCGGGTGCCGTGATCTCTCCGGCCAACGCCAAGCCCACACCCGGACGGCGCAACAGCGTCGACTCGCAGCAGGCCCCGCCGCAGATCCGCCAGGTCGTTCACGCGCCCCAGCAGCCGACGTCCAACCAGCCGGTGACCGTTACGGCGAAGATCGCCGATCCGCAGGGCGTCGCCGGCGTTACGCTGGCCTATCAACTCGTCGAACCTGGCGACTACATCGAAATCGGCGATCCGCGGTTCAACCATCCCGGTTCCTGGACCGCCGTGGCCATGAACGACAACGGCGCCGGGGGGGATCTCGAAGCGGGCGACGACGTCTACACCGCCGTTTTGCCCGGCGGGCTGCAAGTGCATCGACGCCTGGTACGCTATCGCATCACGGCCGAAGACACTGCCGGCGCGTCGATCACCGCCCCGCACATGGACGACACACAGCCAAACTTCGCCTACTACGTCTACGACGCCATGCCCGACTGGACCGGCGCCGTGCGTGCCGGGCAACCCGAGGTGACTTACGACAACGAGTTGCTCGAAAGCGTGGCCGTCTACCAACTCATCACCACGCGAACCGACCACGAACGGTCGCAGTCGATTCCCAACTCGAACGCCGGACAGGATTGGAGCAATCTCTACAAGTATCAGGGCACGCTGGTCTACGACGGCGAGGTCTACGACCACATCCGCTACCGTCCGCGCGGCGGAGTGCATCGCTTCAAGATGGGCAAGAACATGTGGAAGTTCGACTTTAACACCGGACACTACTTCCAGGCCTACGACGACTACGGCCGCCCGTACGACGTCAAATGGGACAAGATGAACTTCTCCGCCATCATCCAGCAGGGGAACTTCAACCATCGCGGCGAGCAGGGGCTGTTCGAGGCGGTCGGGTTTGAGATGTTCGATCTTACCGGCGTCGAAGGCCCCAACACCAACTACATCCACTTCCGCATCGTGGAGTACGCCGACCAGCGCGGCCCCAACGGCGCCGCCTCGAACCAATACAGCAGCGATTTCCAGGGCGTCTACCTGGTGATCGAGCAGCCCGACGGCCGCCTGCTCGAACAACACGGCCTGCCCGACGGCAATTTCTACAAGATGGAGAAGCAAGGCGGCACGCCCACCGGAGAACTGAACAACCAGGGCCCCACGCAGCCCACCAACAAGCAGGATCTGAACGCCTTTCTCAGCGGCTACGGCCGCAATCCGAGCGAAGCCTGGTGGCGGGCGAACCTCGACCTGGGCCGCTACTACAGCTACCGTGCCATCGTCGAGGGCATCCACCACTACGACATCGCTAACGGCAAGAACTACTTCTACTACCACAATCCCGAAACGGAACTCTGGTCCGTCCATCCCTGGGACCTCGATCTGACCTGGGCTAACAACATGTACGGCAACGGCAACGAGGCCTTCAGGGCCGCCGGAGTGTTGAACCATCCGGCCATCGCCCAGGAATATCGCAACCGCATGCGGGAAATCCGCGACCTGCTCTACAACACCGAGCAGACCGGCATGCTGATCGACGAGAAGGCCTCGTTCGTCTACACGCCCGGCGAGCCTTCGTTGGTCGACGCCGATCGGGCCATGTGGGACTACAACCCGATCATGAGTTCATCCTACATCAACACCTCCAAGACCCGGCCCGGCTGGTTCTATCAGATTGCGCCTACCAAGGACTTCCCGGGCATGGCCAAGATCTTGAAGAACTACGTCGTTTCGCGGGGGAATTGGATTCGTTCGACGATCCTCACCGACGAGAGCCAGATACCGAAAACGCCGACTCTAACGTACACCGGCGATGCGGAGTTCGCCGTCGATCAACTGACGTTCCGGACCTCGGCGTATCAGAGCCCGCAAAACACGCCTTTTGAGGCGATGCGATGGCGCATTGCCGAGGTTACCGACCCGACGGCCGAGGATTTCGATCCCACGCAACCGCGTCACTACGAGATGACGGCCACCTGGCAAAGCGACGACTTCACCAGTTTCAGCGATTCCATCCAGGTTCCCGGCGGCGCGCTCGACGTAGGGCATACGTATCGCGTTCGCGTGCAGATGAAGGACACGTCGGGCCGTTGGAGCCATTGGTCCGACCCGGTGCAGCTTACCGCCGCGGCGCCGCTCGCCCCGGCCGGCGCGGGCCTGATCGTCAGCGAACTGATGTATCACCCGCCCGACCCCACGGCGGCCGAGCTGGCAATTGATCCGTTCTTTGTGGCGGACGACTTCGAGTTCATCGAGTTGCAGAACACGTCGGACGTCCCCGTCGACTTGACGGGCTTCGAGTTCAGCGACGGCGTCGAGTTCGACTTCGCCGCCAACTCGCCGCCGCTTGCCCCCGGCCAATATGCCGTGCTCGCCCGCGACCTCACGGCCTTTGCCGCACGATACGGCGATGCGATCCAACCGCTGGGCGTCTTTGCCGGCGGTCTGAATAACGGCGGAGAAGGAATCACGCTGGCTGGCCCCCACGGTAACGCCGTTGTCGAGTTCACTTACAACGACGCCGGCGGCTGGTCGGGCCGGGCCGACGGCAAGGGGGCTTCGTTGGTCGCGATCGATCCGGCCGGCGAACTGGCCGATCCGGACAACTGGCGGGCGAGCGCGCAATTCGGCGGCACGCCGGGGGCAGATCCGGCGCCCGATCCCGGCGTGGTGATCAGCGAAGTCCTCACGCGGACCGATTCGCCGCTGGTGGATGCGATCGAGTTGCACAATCCGACCGACGCACCGATCGACGTCGGCGGGTGGTACCTCAGCGACGACTGGGGCTTCGCCGGCAACCCCCGCAACGACGACTATCAGAAGTTCCGCATCCCCGACGGCACCGTGATCCCGGCCGGTGGATTTGCGCCGTTCTACGAGGGCCACTACGAAGGCGATGTGCTTGTGGCCGATCCGGCCACGGAGTTCGGCGGCGCGGGTGTTAGGGACTTTGCCCTAAACGGTGTCCAGGGCGACGACGTCTGGCTGACCACGGCCGACGCCGCGGGCAACCTCACCGGCTTTGCCGATCACATCGAGTTTCCCGCCGCGATCGCCGGCGAATCGTTCGGACGCGTGGACGACACGGGCAAGCTGGCGCCGATGATCGAGACGACCCTCGGCGAGCCGAACGCCGCGCCGCGCATCGGGCCGGTGGTGATCACGGAGGTCATGTATCAGCAGGGCGACGACGAGGTCGAGGGCTGGACCGCGCTGGAAGACAGCCTGGAGTTCATCGAGCTGCACAACGCCTCCGACGCCGCTGTGCCGCTGTTCGACCCGGCCGATTCGACGCAGACCTGGCGGTTTACGAACGTGGGGTTCGGCTTCCCCGAGGGCGTCGAGATGTTGCCCGGCGAGACGCTGCTGGTGGTGCCGGGCGAGCCGGACGATTTTGAGTTGAAGTACGAGGTTGCCCCAGGTGTTAGGGTATTAGGGCCATATACGGGCGTGCTGGACAACAGCGGCGAACGGTTGCGGCTGATGCGCCCCGTGCCGCCGTCGCCGCTGGTGCCGCATGTGGTGCCGTACGTGATCGCCGATCAGGTCGACTACGAGCCCGACGGCGCATGGCCAGCGACCGCTCCGCAGGGTCAGCCGCCGCTGCCGGCGACGTCGCTGCAGCGCGAGGTGTCGGACGCATGGGGCAATGACCCCATTGTCTGGACGGCCGGCGAACCCACGCCCGGCAGTGTACCCTGGGCAGCCGCGATACCCCGAGTGGTCGGGCGCCACCTCTTCTACAACAACTCGACCTTCGACGGCAACGACCCGGCTGCCGGCGCGGCCGACGATGCGGCAATCGCCGTCGACAAGCAGGCCTTGCTTCCCGGTGAGGTGGCCACGTTCGCCAACTACACCAGCTACGGCCCCGGCATTAACGGAGTGATGATCGACGTGGCCGGCGCGACCGGGGCGATCACCTCAGACGCCTTTGCGCTGCGCGTCGGCCAGGGCGCTCCCGCAGCCTGGGACGCGGCTCCGTCGCCGACGTCGTTTTTCGTGCGCCCCGGCGAAGGCGTCGGCGGTTCCGACCGCGTGACGCTCATCTGGGGCGATCACGCCATACGCAACCGGTGGCTCGAAGTCTTCGTGATCGGTGCCCCGTTGGGCCTGGCCGCAGACGACGTCTTCTACTTCGGCAGCGCGGTGGCCGAATCCGGCAACTCGCCGCTCGACGCCCAAGTCACCACCACCGATCTGCTCTTGGCGCGGAACAACCCCCGCAACTTCCTCACGCCCGCGCCGGTCGATTTCGCCTTCGACTACAATCGCGACGCCCGGGTGAACACGACCGACGTGTTGTTGGCGCGGAACAACCAGACGAACTTCCTCACCCGCCTGCCGCTGCTGGATCTCTCCGGCGGAGCGGGCGCCGCCGAGTTGGCGTGGGTGGCGCAGCTCGACGAAGAGGTCACGACGTCGTGGCCCGAGGACGGCCCGTTGCCGGCGGCGGAAGCCGTCGACGCACTGCTGGGGGACGAGTGAGAAGGGCCGCCGGAGTGTGCGACGCCGGCTCCCCACTGGCTGTGACGCAACGAATGCGGTAGATTTGGTGCTTGTCGGTGTTTCCTCCTTGGACCGCGGCCGCGTAAGTCGATGCCCGAATCCGCAATCACCCCAGCCCCCCGGCAGGAAGCCCCCCCCTACGAGAAGGGTGAGTCGGTGGCGCTGTTTATTCCGTGCTACATCGATCAGTTTTACCCGGAGATTGGCGAAGCGACGCAGCGGCTGCTGGAGCGTTTCGGCGTGCCGACGGTGTTTCCCCAGCGGCAGACCTGTTGCGGCCAGCCGGCGTTCAATTCCGGGTATTGGAAGGAAGCCCGCCGGGTGGTGCGCCATTTCTGCGACGTGTTCGACGAGCATCGCTGGATCGTCACGCCGTCGGGTTCGTGTGCGGCGATGTGCCGGGTCTTTTTCGGGCACGTTGATCCCGACGAGCGGATCGCGGGCGTGGGGCGGCGGGTCTTCGAATTGACCGAATTCCTGGTGGATTTCCTGGGCGTAACCGACACCGGGGCCAGCTATCCACACAAGGTCACCATGCACGTCGGCTGCCACACGCGGCGGGAACTGGGCGTGGCCGAGCAACCGATGGAATTGCTCAAGAGTGTTCGGGACATGACCTACTGCGAGATGCCCGACATGGAAGACTGCTGCGGCTTTGGCGGCACGTTCAGCGTGAAGATGGCCGGCACGTCGCTTTCGATGGGGCAGACGAAAGTGGAGAATATCGTCCAAAGCGGAGCCGACGTGGTCGTTTCGCCCGACATTAGCTGCCTGATGCACGTCGGCGGGATGTTGCGGCGCAACCCGGAAACGAAACATATCCAGATCAAGCATATTGCCGAAGTGCTCGACGCCGGTGTTTCGTAACCACCGGCGGTGATCCCGAAGACCCGAAATGCCCCTATGCCGACCGACGACAAGCATCTCGAAGGCGCCCCGTTCCTCAAGGAACAGTTGGCAGGGCTGTACGAGCCGGCCGGAGCGAAGGCCACCGGCGAGGCGGCCGTGCGGTCAACCAAACACAATCGTGAAGTGACCGACGCGGTGCCGTACTGGCAGGAGTGGCGGCGGCAGGCCGAGGCGATCAAGGCTTTTGCGGTAGCCAACCTCGACAAACTGCTGGTCGAGTTCGAGCGGAACATCACCGCCCGTGGTGCCACGGTCCTCTGGGCCGAAGACGCCGAAGAGGCCAATCGGCACGTGTTGGCGATCGCCCGGGAACACAACGTCAAGACCGTCGTTAAGGGCAAGTCGATGGTCAGCGAGGAGATGGAGCTGAACCATGCGCTGGACGCCGCCGGCATCCGGGCGCTGGAGACCGACCTGGGCGAGTACATCGTGCAACTCGCCGGCCAGCGGCCCACGCACGTGGTGACGCCCGCCTTGCACCTCTCGGCCGCAGACGTGGGGCGGCTGTTTGCCGAGAAGTTGGGTGAGGAGTTCAGCGCCGAGCACGAACACCTCACGCAGATCGCGCGGCAGCGGCTCCGCGACGAATTCCTCCAGGCCGACATGGGCACCTCGGGTGTGAACTTCGCCATCGCCGATACGGGCACGCTGGGGATTATCGAGAACGAAGGCAACGTGGGCCTGTCTACGTCTACCCCACCGATTCACGTGGCACTGATGGGCATCGAGAAGATCGTCCCGACGATCGACTACCTGCCGGTCTTTCTGAACATGATCGCCCGGGTGGGCACCGGCCAGAAGCTGACGACCTACGCCCATCTGATCCACGGCGCCACGCCGGGGCGCAAGCTCTACGTAATCATCCTGGACAACGGCCGCTCGAAGATGCTTAGCGATTCGGCCGCCCGGCCGGCGCTGCGGTGCATCCGTTGCGGCATGTGTCTGAACGTCTGCCCGGTCTATCGCCGCGTGGGCGGCTGGGCCTACGGCTGGGTCTATCCGGGGCCGATCGGCTCGATCATCAATCCGCACTTGGTGGGGCTGGAGAACGCCGCCAAGCTGCCGTTCGCCTCGACGCTCTGCGGGGCCTGCCATCAGGTCTGCCCGGTGCGGATCGACATCCCGCATCAACTCGTCCATCTGCGGCATCGGGCCGTCGAAGAGCCGTCGCCGATGAACTCCGCCACCGAGCGGCTGACATGGCGGCTTTGGGCCTGGGCGATGAGCGGGCCGCGGCGCTATCGGCTGACGATGTGGGCCGTGCGGCTGGGCGTTCGGCTGGCGAAGTTCCTGCCGTGGCATCCCGGCAAGCTCGGCGCCTGGACCCGCGGCCGAGAGTTGCCCCAGGTACCCGGCCCGGCGTTTCGGAGGTGGTGGCGCCGCAAGGAAGACAACTCGAAGCCCTAGCAACTCCCCACTCGCCATGAGCAGCCGCGACGCGATCCTCAAGCGTATCCGTACCGAACTGGCCGACGCCCCGCCGGTGGAAACGCCGCCGGTGCCCGCAGTCTGGCCGTGTACCAATCCGACGCAGCAGCAACTCGTCGAACAATTCACCGAAGCACTCCAGGCGGTCCAAGGCGAGATGGTCCGTTGCGGCTCGATGGACGACGCCCGCGGGAATCTGGCCGAGTTGGCCGACGCCTCCGGGTGGCAAACGCTCGGCGCGGTCGAACGGCCGCTCTGCCACGAGTTGGCCGATGAGATGGGGCCGGACCGCGTTGCTTGGGTGGATGAAGACTGGGAGCCGTCGCGGATTGCCGGGCTTTCGGCGAGCATCGTGGCGGCCGAGTCGCTGTTGGCCGATACGGGCACCTGCGTCGTCGAGAACCGAACACCCTCAGAGCGGTTGATGTGTTATCTGCCGCCCGCGTGCGTGGTGGTGGCGCGCGTGGGCCAACTCACCGAGCACATGCCGGCCGCCTGGGAAGAGGTCGCCCGGCGAACGGCCGAACCGGACCGCCGCGGCGAGTTCGTGCTGATCACGGGGCCCAGCCGCACGGCCGACATCGAGAAGATCTTGATCCTCGGCGTCCACGGCCCGAAACGGCTGGTGGTGCTGTTGGTCGAGTAGGCCACATAGTAGGCGTCTGGTATAGTAGGCGTCTCGCTCCGCGAGACAGCCACATCGGCCTAATCGGCACATCTCGCGGAGCGAGATGGCTACTATGCACTAAGCGAGGAAGACCATGCCCGCCCGTTGCGTTGCTCTGATCCTGCTGGCGCTTGCCCCGGATGTTCTCCACGCCGCGTCGAGTCCGTGGACCCTCGAGACGCGAGACAGCATCACCCAATACGGCATCACCTGGACTTTCGCCCAGCGCGTACCGGCCGGCCAATTCATCACCGGCGATTGGTGGGTCGCCGGGCCGGTGACCGTCGAGCGCGTTACGCCCGCGCCCACGGCCGATCATCACGGCTCGGTCGTCAATCCGCCGGCCGGCGACCGCCAGGGATACGACGCCCGTATCTCCGGAATCGACGCCTCGCTACGGGCGGAATTTCCGCTTCGACTGCAGCCCGGTGAGTCGCTGGTGAGCACGGCGAGCGTGGAGCAGATCGGCGAGAAGACGCCCGACACGGTGCCCGGCCAGTATTGCCGGGGGCCCCTGCGTACGGCGGTTGTGCTCACGTGCCTGAAAGAGCCGCCGCCGGCCGACGCGTTCCGTCCGGCCTACGTGGGGACGTGGAAGCAGGCGTTCACGGCCTCGCAGCTTCGGCGCGACATGTTGCCGCGCTTGAAAGCTCCCGATGCGATGCCGACCGTCGACCTCCACCGCTATGAACGCCAATTGCAGCGGATCTGGCTGGACCACATGCGACAGTGGGTCAACCGCAAGATGCACCCGCTGGAGAACATGCCGGACTACGGCCGGGAGATCACGAACATCGTTTCCGACGTGGGGCTGCTGGTCTTGCTGGAGGACCCGCGGAAGCAGCGCGAGACGCTGCTGTTGCGTTTCGTGCAAAAGGGCATCGACTACTACGGCGTTGTGCAATCGGACGACCACCTCTGGATCGCCAACGGCGGCCACAACTCCGGCCGCAAGTGGCCGATCCTGTTCGCCGGATGGATGCTCGGCCACGATGGGATGATGAACGTCAAGGCCACGTTTCAGGAAGACCAGCAGACCTACTATGGCCGCGGCTACGCGGGCCAAGAGGCGCTCTGGACGATCGCCCCGGGCAATGCCAACCGGCGGCACGAGGAAGTCGATCCGAACACGTGGGAGATCTACGGCGACACCCGCGGCAACAACGGCCGAAAAGCCGAAGGCTATCGCAAGCTCAACGGCCCCACCTGGGTCGGCCAGGCCCTGGCCGCCCGGCTGACCGGCATGACCGGCCACTGGAACCACCCGGCGTTTTTCGATTACGTCGATCGTTGGTGGGAAGAAGAGGGCAGCGCGAGTTCGCTGGCTGAGGCCATGTGGGCGGCCTATCGCGAGAGGGCTGACGCGAATGGTGAGGACGTTCAACGACGCCGTCGATAGACCAGCAGCAGTGCCCCCGCCGCGCACGCGAGCATTGCAAGAGTTCCCGGCTCGGGGACGTAGGCGATGACGAATACGTCGTTCAGGCCGGCGCTGTAGCCAGCCAGATCGCCGTTGGTGTACCCAACGATGTAGGCAGTTCCCCAGTCATCGACCGCGATGTCATAGGCATAGTCGTCCGTGGGCGTGCCTTGCTGGTCTATCCAGATCTGGTTGCCCTCGGCGTCATATTTGCATACGAACGCATCCCAGCTACCGGCATTGTAGTCACCCAAATTGCCCTTCGTGTAGCCCGCAATGTAGGCGTTACCGGCCGCATCGACCGCGACGGCGTGACTCTCGTCCATCTGGTCCGAGCCGAGTTGCTGGGTCCACAGTGCGTTGCCTGCCGGATCGTACTTTCTCAAATAGACGTCCAGGTTGCCGACGTAGGGGCCACCGAGGGAGCCGGTCGTGTTGCCGGTGATATAGACGTTGCCGAACCTATCGACGGCGACGTCGTAACCGCGCTCATATTCTGGGGTACCGAACTGCCGCGACCAGAGCGGCTCACCTGCCGGGTCGTATTTTCCCAAGAAGGCGTCGCGATGCCCGAAAGTGGGTCCCAGCAAACTTGCTTCGGTCTGCCCGCCAAAGTAGACGTTGCCTTCTTCATCAACATCCACGCCAAAGATGCCGTCGAACGTATTTGTACCGAGTTGGTGCATCCAGAGTGGGTTGCCGACGTCGTCGTACTTGACGATGATCGCGTCAGCCTTGCCGGAGTTCGGGCTATCGAGACTGCCTCCGGTATGTCCGCCGACGTGGATGTTCCCCGTGGGATCGACGGCCACGCCGTAGGCGTCGTCCGCCTGATCGGAGCCAAGTTGATGTGTTTGCATGGCGTTGCCCGTACTGTCGTACTTCCTGACGAACATGTCGTGCCGTCCGGCATTGGGGCCACCGAGGCTGCCCTGTGTCTGGCCGCAGATGAAGGCGTTTCCGGCACGGTCCAGGGATACGGCGCGGCTGATCTCTTCACCGCCCGAACCGAATTGGTCGATCCATAGACGGTTTCCGAATGCGTCGAACTTGCCCAGGAACGCGTCGTAGTTTCCGGCGTTGGTGCCGCCCAGGCTGCCCTTGGTGTAGCCGGCCACATAGACGTTGCCGGCCCGATCCACAGCCACACCCCGACTGCGATCGACCTCAGTCGTGCCAAACTGCTGCATCCACTTGATGGCCGGCGTCTGTTCTGCCCTGACCGTTACGGCGGCGAAGGCCGCAACGAGTAACGTAGCGGCGGTAGTGATCTTCGGGCGCCTCATAGCCTCTGTCTCCGGTACTATGGGTTCGTGCGTCAGTATCCTATGCGATGGCCGTCGGTCTCCAACGTCACGCGGCGACGGTTGCGCAATGAGATGGCACCCGTTGAATGAGACTCGAGGGTGCGGGCCAACGTCCACGAGTGGATTCCGCCGCGCAAACTGCTAGAGCGTGTGAGGGGATTCCCTATCGTCGGCCATAAGAATGCACCCGGGCGAGACTCACATAGAGTTGGGTGCCTTCGCTGCCTGCGTCTTGGTGTATGTCCGTTGAGGCGGGAGCGGAATGATGAGCGTTATCGTAGCAGAAACCGGGCCACGCGCTAAGCCCCCCGCGTGGGGTATGGCCTCTCGTGTTGCTGTCGACCTGCGCCTTCGTGGGGGGCACACCACCGGTCTATTTCGTGCCGAGCGGCTTGAGCAAGCGGACTACGCGATTTCCCAACGCATCCCCGATAAGAAAATAGCTCTCGGCGTTGGCGTACCAGTGGTGTCCGTGCCCCGTACAAGGCGACAGGGCCGGATCGCGTGCGAAGTCGTGGGTGAAGACGAAGGCGGCGTTTTCGATTCGCCCGGTGCCCTGCTGTTGGGCCTTCCGAAAGGCTGCCATGTTGCCGGTGGCCTGGGGGCCGCCGTTGCCGAGTTCGCCGATGATCGCCGGCAGATTCGGCACGCGAAGCTCTTTGCGGACGTCATTCACCAAGTTGACCAGGTTGTCGGCGTACTCCGGAATCGCGTCAGGGGTACACATGTCGTTCCAGCCCTGCATCCAGACGAAGGCCGCGAGTTCGTAGTCGTGTGTCTTCCGATTTGGGAAGAGGCTTTCGATATCGCCGAGTGCCTGGCGAATCTCGGCAATCATTTGTGTGTAGTAGGGTCCGACCTCTCCGCCGGAACTGGGCGGCCGGAAGTCGCGGTAGAGGCTTTTGCCGCCCCAAGCCGTTTTGATCAGCAGCACCGGCTCGTCGAAATGGTCGCCGACGACGTGGCCGAACTGAAGCTCCAGTCCTATGTGACTATCGCCGCCCTTGCCCGACTCGACGTCTTCTCGGCTGACGTAGCCCGTAAAGCCGACGGTCAGGTTGCCCTTGGTCACGCCGTCGCGGACTTTGTACCAGACCTTGACGTCGTCGCGGACCGTCCAGCGGCCGTCGGCGTCTTTGAGATGCTCCATGCGGGCGGCGCTCTTGGAGTGGGTCATCGACCAGACCAGGTTGCCCTTGCCGCCGTTGTAGTACTTGGGATGGTCCATGGCGACCACGCCCTGGCCTTCCATGTTGGATTGGCCGGCCAGTAGAAACACCTTGATCGGTTTGGGCGGGGCGGCATCTTCGGCCGCCGCAAGGGGCGTCGCGCACGCGACTGCAAGAACCGCCGTTGCCAGTTTCGTCGTCGGTCGGATTGCCATGACGTCTTCCTCTTGGTGTGTTTGCGTGTTGGTGTGTTCTAGCGGCAGGATCGGGGCTTCAGCCAGTTCCCTCGCCCATCACCTGCTGAATCGTCTGCTTGTCGTACACCTCGAACCCGGCTTTCAGATAGACCGGCAACGCAGCGGCGTGGTCGAGTTCACAGGTGTGGACCCAGACGCGGCGCGGCCGGTAGGACCAGGCCCGGGCGACGGCCCAGCGGAGGAAGTAGCCGCCGAGGCCTTGGCCGAGGAACTCGGGCACGAGGCCGAAGTAGCCCAGTTCCACTTCGCCCTCGACACGGCGATCCAATTCGACATATCCGGCCGGCACGCCCGCGGCATAGAGCACGTGGACTTCGACCCGCTCGTCGTGGATGACTTGGCCCAGTTGTTCATCTGAGAGGAGTTTGCGGTCGATCCAGTTCCAGTCGTTCCCCACGGCGTCGTAGAGAAAGCGATAGAAGGCGATCGTCGGCCGGACGGCGTGGACGATCTGAGTCTGTGGCGGCGGCGAGGGCACTTCTTGCCCGGGCGGCGAGAGCATCTCGAGGTAGGTGACTTCGACGGGGGGGTGCTTCATCGCGGGCTTCGCGTTGTGGCCGACGGTTGGGGGGCGGGGCCAAGTTTCTTCAGTTGATCGGCTATCTTGCCCTGCAACTTCTCATCGGACGTGTTCTTGGCGGCTGCTTCGAGCAGCCGGCGGACCATCTCCTTGTCGGTCTGCGACCCAAGGCACCGTTCCACTTCCCGGGGGATGCTGCTGTAGCTGTCGGTGAGCATGGGGATCAGGGCCTTGACGACGGGTTCGCCCTTGCGGCTGGCCAAGGCGTACACGGCCATGCGCCGCAGGCTGCTGTCCTGCTTCTCTTTCAGCAGCGGCGAAACGGCCTTGAGCAGTCTTGCGTCGGCGTCTTCGCCGGGCGAAGGGAGGCTGCGGAGCCGGCTGAGTGCCTGATACCTGAGGTTGCGGTCGGTGCTGGCGACCTGGGAAAGCAGGAAGTCCCAGGCCGGCTCGTGCTTGAAGGTCGTCAACAGCGGCGAACAGACCTGCAGCCGCAGCGAATTGTTGTCGCCTTCGAGGATGTCGACCAGCAGTTGTTTGACTTCCGGCTTGCGCGATTCGTCGCGGCAGTTGGCGGCGTAGTTGATCGCCTGCACGACGATCTCGCTGCGGTCGGACTTTAGCGCGTCGAGCAATAGCGGCGGAAACTTGCCGGCCGTGGCACCCATTCCGACCGAGCGGGTGACCAACACGGCCAGTTGCGGATCCGGGTTGTCCAACCACGGCCGCAGCGGCTCCGTGTATTCGTCCTTCCCCGCCCGGGCCGCGGCGCCGATCGCGCCCATCAGGATCTGCTGCTTCCCGCCGGCCGGCAGGCCTCGCTTCAGTGTGGCGTCGGCACGCCGGACGAGTTCTCGCAGCCGGTCGGCGTCGGAGATTCCCGCGGCGTAGACCGCGAAGGCAGCCACGTAGCGGCTGCGATCAGCACTGAGTTCGCGGCTGAAGATCCGCAGTATCCGACGCGCTCGCCAACTCACCTCGGCGTCGGTGTGCCGGGTGGCCCGAACCAGTGCCGGCTCGATGCCGCGTCCCAGCTTGTAGAGCCGTTCGAAGGCCGTTTCGCGCAGCCGATAGGTCTCGTGGCCGAGCTGCGCGATCAGTTCGTCGACGGTCTCGGCCGACAGCCCCACCTTGTTTGGCTTGGCCGTTTCCGGCAGCAAGTGATCCATCACCGCCGAGAGCCCTTCGAGTCCTCGGCGGTGCAGGCCGTCGGGCTTGAAACGCTCCTTCTGCGACACCATATCGGAGAGGATCGAGAGGATCTCGGCGTCGGCCTCCTGCGCCGAGGCGACCCCTTGCGGCGCCAGCGCTAGGGCTGCAACTGCGGCAAGTAGGGTTAGCCGCCGTCCGCCGGCGCAATTCTGCCGTGCCCGCGTTCGCCCGAACGCGGGAGGCTCCGCACTCGGGCGAGTGCGGCGACCCATTCTCCAGCAGAACCTCACAGCGTACATTTCGGTCCCCGACGAATCGGCGATTGGCGACAGACGCGTAACCCCTTACAGCTTACCCTTCTTGGCCGAGTTGTTCCAGCGCGTAGGCGGCTTTCTTGCGAAGGTCTTCGTCGTCGCCGCCGGCGGCCGCCTCGACCAACAGGCGGCGGAGCATCGCTTTGTCCTTCTGGTGGCCCAGCTTGATGCGGACCTCGCCGGCGATTCCGTTGTTCGGGTCGTTCAGCAGGGGAATCAGCCGCCGGACGACCTCCTCGCCGGAGTAGATCGACAGGGCGTGGACTGCCGACCGGCGCACCCGGTGGTCGGGCGACTGAAGCAGCCTTCCCAACGCGAGCAGCAGCTTCTCATCGGCCGGTTTGCCCAGATTTCCCGCGTCGCCGATCCACTCGAAGGCCTGCCTTTGGCAGTCGGGATCGTCGCTGTCGAGTTGCGTCAAGACGTAGTCGATCGCCGGGCCGTAACCGAACGTCTGCATCAAATGGAAACTGGCCCGAAAACGCAGCGGCCGATTCTCGTCCTCGAACACGGCAATCAGCAGACGCCGCACGTCGGGCTTGTGGGGGCCCTCGCCGCAGGCCGCTGCCCAGGGGATCGCCGCCAGCGCGACCTCGTCGCGCGGCGACCGCAAGGCGTCCAATAGCAATGCCGGGCAGTCGCGGCCGGCGGCAGCACGCCCTACGGCGTCGGCCACCATCGTCGCCACGCCCAACTGCTCATGAGCGAGCAGTTTGCGAAAATCGCCGAGGTGCTCCTTCCGCCCGGATCGCACCACCGCTGCAATACAGGCCGCGATGATCTGCCGGCGGGCGCCGTCGGGCGGTTCGGTGTGCAACGCGGTTTGCGTACGGCGGACCAACTCTCTCAGACGCTCGTCGTCGTCGATACCCTGCGCGTAGGACGTGAAGCCGGCGACGTAGCGGGACTTGTCCTCCTTGAGTTCGGTCTCCCATTTCCGCAGGATCTGCCGTGCCCGCCAACTGATCTCGGCGTCGGGGCTCTTGGCCGCCTCGATCAACGGGGTCCAGACCACGGCGCCCATCTCCAGCAGTTCTTCATGCGCCGCTTGCCGCCGTTGGTAGTCGTCGTCCCCAAGGCGGCGGATAATCTCGGCGAGCGCCTCGGCCGAGATATTGCTGCGATGGGTTCGGGCCGTGTCGGGCAAGAGCCGATCCAACACGGCGACCAGTCCAGAGTGTCCCGTGCCGTGCAGTTCGTCGGCGAAGAACTGCCGCTTTTGCGACGCCATCGCCGCCATCACGGCGTCGATCTTGGCGACCGACGGCGGTTGCTCGACGTCCGACTCGCTCGGCGCACCGTGAGCCCGACCGGCCGGCGTTGAACAAATCGCCACGGCCAATGCGGCGAGTGTCGGAACGAGTGTCTTTCGAGACAGCAGCATGGAAATCCTCGGAAGCATCCCCAGTGTGACTATCCCATTTTATGCGTGGGGATGCAAGAGGCACCGTAGAATGCGTAGAGGAAGCCGCCACGGTAGGGTGCATTGCCTGTTCCGTTTGGCCGCCGCCGGTACGGCGGCGTATCGTAGTGGACTCCTCGACTACGCCGCCGTGCCGGGGGCGGCTAAACAAGATGGGGCCGTCAACCGTGGTGAACCCCTCAATCGCCCGGGGGCTTCTCCGCTTCGGCGAGGCCGATCTCGCGGATGCCGATCTCGTGGGCGGAAATCGCCCCGCGCTCGACTGCCAGCGTGGCGAAGAAGACGTCGTCGAGTTTCTCGGCCTCGACCGTCCAGTGCATCTCGAGCAGGTAGCGGCGTCGATTCCGCGTGCGGTCTCTCTCCGAGGGCGGCAGCGGTTCGAGTTTCATACGCTCGAATCGTCCCCGCCTGGGCATCAGCAATCCGATGCTGAGCATGTCGTTGGCCGCCTCGAAATCGCCCTGTTCCATGCGGCGGATGAGTTCTTCGATCGTCGGCACCGGCGACGAGATCCAGTGCAGTCGTGGGAACTCGGCGAGATAGACGAGCCCCGCGTCGCTCACACCCGTGTCGTCCAGCGTGATGCTGCGGAGGTTCTTCAGGCCCTTCAGATGACGCAGCCCCCGATCGGTGACCCTCGTCTCGCTCAGATTCAGCGCCTCAAGGCGATCGAGTCCTGCGAGATACGAAAGCCCCGCGTCGTCGATCGCGTTGCGATTTAGGTCCACACGGCGCAGGTTCCGAAGGCCCTTCAGGTGGCGGAGATCTTCGCCGGCGAGGCGTGTCTTCCTCAACTCCAAAATCTCCAGACGGTCCATTCGGCTAACGTGTACCAGCCCGGCCCCAGTGATGTCGGTCTCCTCCAGTATGAGGTGACGCAAATTACGGAGGTTGCTCAGATGACGAAGATCCTCGTTCGTGACGTTCGCCCCGCTGAAGTTCAGGATCTCGAGGTGAGCCAACTGGCCCATCAGGCGAAAATCCCCGGGCCGCAACTCGCGCCCCTGCAACTTCAGTTCGGTGATCTGCCCTTGGGAATTCCGGACGTGTCGCGTGGGAGGCCGGTTGGCTGGCTGCGGCGGGGGCGGCTCTTCGCCCGGATTCTGGCAAGAGCGGGGAACGGGTTCGATCCGGGCGAGAAACTCCTTCAACGGTTCGGCTATCGCCGCCTGCGCGTCGGAAGGACTGACCAGCGTTTCATCGGGTTGGTCGGCCGGCGGGGGCGTCTCCTCGGCGGTGGCTTCGCTCGACGGCAGCGGGCTGCGCAGTCCGGCGGCCGCAAGCCCGCAGAGCAGGAGTACGACGACCACCGCGGTGCGGATGCCCGGTAGGCCCGCTGCGGCGGACTTGTGCGGACGGCGCAGCGTTTCAATCCTTCGCAGCAACGTCCTCCGTGTCGGCAATAGCGCTCGAGCCGGCCAGGCGACGGCTCGGTCCTCCTGTTTCAGCGCCAAACCGGCCAGCGTTTTCAAGTACGACTGCCTGCCTCCGGCAACTGCTGCCGCAGCCCGATCGGCAGCCAATTCCTGTTCCAGGTGGAGTCGGCCGACGAGCCAATGGACCAGCGGATGGTAGAAGTGCAGCACCAGTCCGAGTTGGGCCCCAAGGCACGCCAGGAAGTCGTGACGGCGAACGTGGGCCAACTCGTGGGCCAACACAACGCGACGCTCGGATTCCGTCCAGCCGTCCCATCCGCCAGGTAACAAGATCAGCGGGCGCCACCAGCCGAACGTGGCGGCCGAGGCCAGGTCGTCGGATTGGCGAATCTCGACGTCTCGGCGGCATCCCAACTCCCCGCGCAATCGGTCGGCCAGTTCCAACAGCGCGGCATCGCAAACCGGACGGCTGTGCAACCGATGCCTGCGGACTGCCCAAAGTCCCGCCGACAGCCAGAGGCACCCGATGCCCGCCCCGACAAGAAACAGCGAAGCCGCGATGCCCGGCCAACGCGACCGTTGTGCTGCCGGTGCAGGAGCGATTGTGGGCGGTATCGCGGCCGTCGTCTTGGGCCTACCGGGATCGACGGCGATTTGCTCCGTCGAAGGGGCGGCCGGCGGCTCTGCGATTTCGTTCGACGAAGACGCCCAAGCAGCGCTCTGTTCGGACCGGCTCGGCAAAGGTCCGGCGATCGCGACGGCAGTAGGCTCCACCGACGTGTCCGAACCACTCGGCAGCGCAGCGAGAACCGGCCACCGCGGCCAGGGGCTGAACGCCAGGGCCGAAAGGGCGCCGATCAGCAGCAGGCTCGTCGTGATCACCAACGGTCCGGTTGACGATCTCGCGCGGCGAAGCGTCAAGCAAGCCCCGGCAGCCACCGCCGCGATCAGCGTGACCTGCGCCGCGCACCAAAGCAGGCAGATTCCGATCTCGTTCATCACGCGTCCTCCTGGAGAACCGATTGAAGTGCGTGCCGCTCTTTTGCGGTCAGCTTGCCGCGTTCGAGAAGACGTACCAGCAACTGCTCGCGCGAGCCGCCAAAGACCCTTTGCAACACGTCGCCCAGAAGCGAACCGGAGACTTCCTCGAACGAACGAGCCGGCCGATACGAAAACGGACGCTGCGAGTTGGTCTGCTCGAGGAAGCCCTTTTCGGAGAGAATCCGCACCAGCGTGGCGACGGTCGTATAGGCCAACTCGCGTCCGGAGGCTTCCAACTGCTGCCGAGCCTCGGCCACGGTGGCCAAGCCTTGATCCCAGAAGACGTGCATCACCTCCAACTCGCGCTCGGTGAGTTCCTTGGCTCGCGGACGTGCCATACCGCTTTCCCTTTGGTTTGGTTTTGTAGATTTGGTTATTTAGTTATTGTACTGAGACGATCCGCCCGGTCAAGAGATAATCCGGAGAATCCGCGCGAAGAGATGGCTGACGGGTTCAACAGAACCCTCCGCACGAATGGCTGCTGGAGTGTCGGTTCTGTCGACCCGAATTAACCAGAGCCACGCGGTGCCCATGCGGGTTATTTGCCGGGTTTCTCAACGCGATCGGTCTTGGCAATCACCGTCACGTTCCGCTCGGTGACGACGAAGCCGCGACGCCGGTCTTCATCGAGATCGTAGCCGATTTCTACCCCCGCGGGGATTTCCACCCCCTTGTCGATGATCGCGCGGCGGATCTTGGCATGGCGGCCGACGTTGACCTCGTCGAAGAGGATCGAGTCCTCGACCCGGGCGTAGCTGTTTACGCGCGTGTCCGGTCCGATGATCGAACGCTCGACTTGGCCGCCGGAAACGACGGAACCGAGGCAAACGATGCTGTCCAGCGCGTGTCCGCGGCGGGCTTCTGCCCCCTCTTCCGCAAAGACGAACTTCGGCGGCGGGTAGTTGGGGTGATAGGTGCGAATGGGCCAGTCGTGGTCGTACATGTTCAAGTCGGGATCGACCGACACCAGATCCATGTTGGCCTCGTAGTAGGCATCGAGCGTGCCAACATCTCGCCAGTAGGAGTCGCTCTTGCGGTTTTCGTCGCGAAACGAATAGCCGAAGACCCGGTGCGTGTCGATCAGCGACGGGATGACGTCGCGGCCGAAATCGTGGGTGCTGCCCGGGCGTGTGGCGTCGAGGCAGAGTTGCTCGTAGAGAAAGGGGGCGGCAAAGACGTAGATCCCCATCGAGGCCAGGGCATGCTTCGGATCGCCGGGGATCGGCTTCGGCTCTTCGGGCTTTTCTTCGAATCCGATCAGGCGGTACGACTCGTCGACTTGCATCACGCCAAAATGGTGGGCCGCCTCGGTGTTCACGCGCAATGCGCCGATCGTCAGGTCGGCGTTGTTGGCTTTGTGGAAATCGACCAGCTTCATGTAGTCCATCTTGTAGATGTGATCGCCGGCCAGAATGACGACGTACTTCGGCTCCTCCTTCTCGATCGTGTAGATGTTCTGGTAGACGGCGTCGGCGGTGCCTTGATACCAGTGCTCGTCGATGCGCTGTTGCGGGGGCACGACGTCGATGAACTCGCCCAATTCGCGGCAGAGGTATCCCTGCCATCCCAGGTTGATGTGCCGGTCGAGGCTCATCGCCTTGTACTGCGTCAACAAGAGACTCTTGCGCACACCGCTATTGAGGCAATTCGAGAGGGTGAAGTCGATGATGCGGTAGGCGCCGCCGAAGGGGACCGCGGGTTTCGCCCGATCGCGGGTCAAAGGCTCCAGTCGAGAGCCTTTGCCGCCGGCCAGCACTACGGCCAGAACGTCTTGCATTGCGGTTCCTTTTCTGCGGCCTCGGCCGATGGGAGGGACGCACCACGCATCTTATCGAATCGGTGGTTACGACAGTAGGGGTGGGTGGGATTCGGCGGGTAGGGATATCGATCGTATTGGGACTGCATGGCGGTCCGCTACATACAGCAATGGCTAGATTATCATCGTCGGTCGGCCGATCGTCTGATTCCCTTTTGTCGCACCGGCGCTTCTTCCCGTTTCGCCGGGGTCTTCCCGACGACCCGTTCACCCCCACTCCCGCTGCCATAGTTCGAGGATCAGCAACGCCCAGAGCCGGGAACTGTGATCGAAGTGGCCTTGTTCGTGCTCATTGAGTAACCGCGTGACGGCTTCCCGCCGGAAGTAGCCGCGCTCGAGCGTTTGTCGGTCCAACAGGATCTCTCGGGCCGGCTCGCGTAGCTCGTTGCGAAACCAGATATCCAGCGGCACACCAAACCCCATCTTCGGACGCCGTCGGATCGATTTCGGCAACAAATCGGCAAACGCCTCGAGCAGGATCCGCTTGCCGCGCCCGCGGCGAAACTTCAGCCGCCGTGGCATCTGCGCCGCCAGCTCCACCACCCGATGGTCGAGAAACGGCTGACGGCATTCCAAGCCTTGGGCCATCGAAGCCACGTCGACCTTGGTCATCAAGTCGCAGGGCAGGTACGTCGTCAGATCGGCCAGGCTGACGGCCGAGATCGGGTCGTTTCGACGGCCGCGCCGCAGGGCGGCGGCGAGAAACTCCAGCGGGTCGGCCTCGGGCAGCGAAGCCACGAAATCGTCGGTGTAGAGTTCCCCGCGGCGGACCTCGTTGAAGATCGCGATCCACTCCAGATAGCGCCGGGCCGGTGTGTGGTTGAGGGCCTCGACGAACCGTTTGAAGCGGCGGCGCCGCGATTTCTGGCGGACGGCCGCCGGGAGCTTCTGCCAATAGCGTCCGGCGATCAGGCGTCGCAGGACCGCCGGCAGACGATCGAACCACCCGGCCAGCCAAATGGCCCGATATCGCGGATAACCGGCAAATAGCTCGTCGCCGCCGTCGCCGGTCAAGGCCACCGTAACGCTCTGACGCGTGAGCTGCGAGACGTACCAGGTGGGTACGGCCGAAGAGTCGGCAAACGGCTCGTCGAAGTGCCAGACGAGCTTTGGCAGAATCTCCATCGCGTCGGGCTCGACGCGGAATTCCTCGTGCTGCGTGTCGAACCGCTCGGCCGCCATGCGTGCGTAGCGAGTTTCGTCGAACTCCGGCACGGGAAAGCCGATCGAAAACGTCCGCAACGGCTCCGCCCCCAGTTGGCGCATCAGTCCCACCACGATCGTCGAATCGACCCCCCCGGAAAGAAACGCGCCCAAGGGCACCTCGCTCTGCAGCCGCAGCTCGACGGCCGACGACATTCGTTCTCGCAATTCGGCCGCATATTCCCCCGCCGGGCGGTCCTGCTCGGCGTCGAAATCGGGCTGCCAGTAGGGCCGTACCTCGAGCCGATCGTCGCGATAGACGGCGTAGTGGCCCGGCGGCAGTTTGTTCAGGCCGCGGAAGATCGTCTCCGGATGTGGCACGTATTGATACGTCAAATACCGGTCGATCGCCTGGGGGTCGATCTCCCGGGGCACATCGGGTACCTGTAGCAGGCTCTTCAACTGCGAGGCGAACAGCAGCCGGCCGGGCTCGTGGCGGTAGACCAGCGGCTTCTGCCCCAGCCGGTCGCGTGCCAAAAGGAGTTGCCGCCGCCGTGCGTCCCAGATCGCCAGGGCGAACATCCCGTTGAGATGGCGCAGCAGGTCGGTGCCTTCGTCCTCGTAGAGATGGACCAGCGTCTCCGTGTCGCTTTGGGTGCGAAAGTGGTGCCCGCTGCCTTCCAGCCGGTGTCGGAGCCGGCGGAAATTGTAGATTTCGCCGTTGAAGACGGTCCAAACCGTGCCGTCTTCGTTGCCGATCGGCTGGTGGCCTCCGGCGACGTCGATGATCGCCAGCCGCCGGTGCCCCAGCGCCACGCCGGGCCGAGGCCCGGCAATCGAATCCGTGCGTAAGCCTACGTGATGGCTTCCCTCGTCGTCCGGCCCCCGATGGCGCAGCACTTCGGTCATTCGCCGAAGTGTGTCTTCAGCGAGTGCTTTTTGGGGATCGAACCAGACGGCGCCGGCGATGCCGCACATGGTGAGGGGTGAGCGGGTGACGGGGTGAGGGGGTGACGGGGTGACGCGCGCCTCTTCAGGCAGCATAGCCAGAACAAAGCATAGAGGAGGTTTGGACCGCGACCAAGAGGGGCCGGAGATTGGTTGCCTGCTTCACCCCCGGCTCGAATCCCATAGGGCTCCCGCTCCCGAACCCCCAATCCCGAGTCCCATTCTTCCAGCGTCTCCCGCTAGATCCCCGCCGGAGTGCCCTGTCCGGCGGCCCGGAGCACCGGCACGGGGCGGTTCAGGCCGAGCCAATACTGTACCGTATCGCGGACGGCCCGGGCGAATTCGGCGTAGTCGGCCGGCTTGCAGATGTAGCTTTGGGCCCCCCAGCGATAGGCGTCGGCCACGTCGTCGTCGAGACTCGAACAGGTCAAAACCACCACTGGCGGGAAGCGCGTCTGCCCCTCACCCCGCACTCGGCGGAGCACTTGCAGGACCTGCAAGCCGTCCATCTTGGGCATTTTGAGGTCGAGCAGGATCAGATCCGGCATCTCGTTCGCGTCGCGTCCGACGTGGTCGCCGGTGGCGAACAGATAATCAATCGCCTCCATGCCGTCCTCGACGATGTCGATCCGGCACGGAATCCCGCTGCCGTCGAGCGCCCGACGAAATAACGTCTGGTGGGCCGGATCGTCTTCGGCCAGCAAAACGACTTTCTCACCCATCGCAACACCTCGCTTGCATCGCCCGGGGAACTGCCCGCTTGGCGACACGTCCATGCTTACAACAATCGTATCGGCTGGACAAGGTGCAGAGAAGCAGCCCGCGGGGCAAAATGGCCGAAGCTGCCGGAAAACCACGGAAAAACGAGTATTCCGGTTAGGATACCTCGTAGGAGTCGAGCCGGCATGACATCTCGTCTTTGCGACGGGAGTTTCCCGAATCGGGCTCATTTGCCCGGGGCACTAGTACCTCATTGCGGCTAATCCTGTCGGTTGGGTGCCACTGCTGGCTTGCCCAGCAGTGCTGTGCGTTGCGCCCGTCGTCTTGCCGTTCGAGTACCGTCGCCATTCGGCACTGCTGGGCAAGCCAGCAGTGGCACCCACAGATTCAACTGCAATGAGATACTAGGCTTCGGAATTGATCCGCGGACCGCGATGGCCTACCATCAGTGGCGCGGCCTTGGACCAGACCTGCCCATGCCTTCGGAGCAACACGATGAACCAGAGAGTCACTCGACGCGTCTTCACCCGCACCACCGCCGCGGCCGCGATTTCGGCCGCCGCTACGATACCGAGCAACGCCGCCGGGGCCAACGACCGCATACGGCTGGGGTTCATCGGCGTGGCCAATCGCGGAGGGCAACTGCTCAGCGCCTTCCTCAACCACGACGACGTCGAGGTGGCCGCGCTCTGCGACGTCCATCGCCCCACGCTGCAAAAGGCCCTCACGCGCGTCGGCGGGAAGGCGGCCACCTACGGCGATTTCCGCGAGCTGATCGACCGCAAGGACCTCGACGCGGTGGTGATCGCCACGCCCGACCACTGGCATGCCGTGCAGACGATCACCGCCTGCAACGCCGGCAAGGACGTCTACGTCGAAAAGCCGCTCTCGATCACCGTCCACGAGGGCCGCCGCATGGTCGAGGCCGCCCGGCGCAACGGCCGCATCGTGCAGGTGGGCACCCACCGCCGCAGTTCCGGCCTCTACGCCAAGCTGGCCGCGCTGACCACCGGCGGCAAACTGGGTAAGATAACCGTGAGCCGGGCGTATCGGCTGAGCAACATGTATCCGCTGGGCATCGGCAAGGCCAAGCCCTCCGCCCCGCCGCCCGACCTCGACTGGGACATGTGGCTGGGCCCTCGGCCGGTGCAGCCGTTTCAGAGCAACGTGGCCCCTTACAAGTTCCGCTGGTGGCAGTTGTATTCCTCACAGATGGCCAACTGGGGCGTACACTACCTCGACGCGATGCGTTGGCTGACCGGCGAGTTGGCCCCGGCGTCGATCTCCGCCTTGGGCGGGCGCTTTGCCGTCGACGACGACCGCACCATGCCCGACACGATGGAGGCCACGTTCGAGTTTGCCTCCGGCCGGCTGGCGGTCTTCGGGCAATACGAGGCGTCGGGCAATCCGATCTTCCCGTACGACAATCCGGTGCTTTCGCGGCCGGAGATGGAACTCCGCGGCACGCTCGGCACGGCCTACATCGGCGGCCGCACGTTTAACGTCGTGCCCGAGCGCGGCGGGCAGTTCCAAGACCGCACGCCGCGGATGGAGCCGATCACGGTCGAAGACGCCGGCGGCAACGCCGACCTGACCACCACGCACGCCCGCGACTTCCTCGACTGCATCAAGACCCGCAACCGCCCCCAGGCCGACGTCGAGATCGGCCACCGCTCAACCACCATGAGCCTATTGGCCAACATCTCTCTGGTTACCCGATCACGATTGGAATGGGACGCCGAGGACGAGCGGATCACCAACGACGACGCGGCGAATGACTTGCTGCATTATGAGTATCGGAAGCCGTGGGTGTTGGAGTAGGGGGGAGTGGTGGGTGGTGAGTGGTGAGTGGGGAGTGGGGAGTGGGGAGTGGGGAGCGGGGAGCGGGGAGTGGGCGGGTTGGGGAGAGGTTGGCTTCGTCGCGTTGGGGATTGCTGTGAACTTGGCGATCGGAACTTGGCGCGGCGCCGCACGTGCTAGCCCGCGTTTGGGGGACACATCATGTGGAAGGAACTAACCGCTTTCTCTCGCCACGAATACTTGTTGCTCTACGACCCAGGGGCAATCCCAGAAGACACGCCCGTGGACCCGGACCTGGAGGCGCAGGAGCCGGTTCCGCTGCCGGCGCCGGCCAGATCGGAGCTTGCGCGCCGCGGCCTCGCGCTGATGCTGGAAGTCCCCAGCGATGACTGCGAAGCCACGATCCGAGTCCTCGTGGATCAGGCACCGGAAGCGTCTCTCCAAGAACGTGCAGCGCAGGCACTCGACGGCGCCATCCTGCGCGTAACCGGCGGCCAACTCACGTTCGACGGTATCGAGTTCCTCTGCCGCGCAGGCGAAACACGCTGGCACTCGCAAGGAGAGTCAATGGAGGTGCCGCCTAGTGAGTACTTGGTCGAGGTGCTGAACCTGATACCGTGGAAACACCAGCATCGCGCCGACGAGATCAACAAGAACACACGCAAGCTTGACCGTTTGTTCGACAGGGTGGTGGAAGCGTGTATGTGGCCTTTCCTCCTGCTCTTCTGGGCCAACATCTTCGCTCCCGGAGTGATCCTCGTGGCGTTGTTCGCAGCCGGATGGCGGCAGGCATTGACGATAGCTGCGGTCATCTTGGCTGTTGACGTGCTCCTGCTCGCGGGCGGCTGGGCCTTCGACGGCGCTGCACATTTGTTCCCGGCATTGAAGCGGGCCCAAAACGCTCGGATAGCCTTTGAAGCAGAAAACCCAGACGTACTGGTCTGTCTACGGAAGACCGCCCACGCACCGGACCGGCACGTGCCTGCAACGGCGACCATCGACCTCGCTTGATGCGGACTGCCGCGCCGAACGGCCGGGCGTGATGCCCACGCTTGCCGGGGGCACCGGGATGTGGGACGGAAGCCGGAGGTCACTGCGGCGTGGTCCGGCACGCCACATGCGCAGGCGTTTTGGGCTTGTACGCAACGACCGAGTTTCCGTACAATCATCCGGCCTATCTGCGGGGGTTTCCCGCGGATGCCGCTCTTCAGAGTCCCAAGAGACGAGACAGGAGCCCCCATGTCGGACTATTCTCTGAGCCCTGCCGGCGAGAAGTTCGCCATTCCCGAGGAGTCGGAATACGCGAAGGAATTGACGCGGCTCGAGACCCTCGTCGAGCAGGCCCGCTCGGACGACATGGAGATCGTGGTCGTCGTCGGCGTGGGGTTCGTCGGGGCGGTGATGGCGGCGATTATTGCAGATTCGGTCGACCGGAAGACGGGCAAGCCGAACAAATTCGTGATCGGCTATCAGCGGCCCAGTACGCGAAGCTATTGGAAGATCCCGCTGTTGAACCGCGGCCAGTCGCCGGTCAAGGCGGAGGATCCCGAGGTCGATCCGATGATCGCCCGATGCGTGACGGAGAAGAAGACGCTCACGGCCACGTTCAACGGCGATCGGGGACCGCCCCACCTGCGTTTTCGCATCGTG
>CAYYNP010000055.1:0-39939 GCA_964472545.1 uncultured Planctomycetaceae bacterium
CTGTTGCTTAGCTGGACCACGGTTTTGTGCCAAACCCGTTGAAACAAAACATCTCGAGGCCCGTGCTGCCGATACGGTGGGCATTGTCTCTTCCACGACGCTAGTCGCGGGCAAGAGCTATCTCCAGGGCGTCCGGCACCTGATTCGGCGGATGGGTGTTCGCTTTCCGCTGCACAGAGGGATTGAATTGGCCCTCGCCCGATTGGCGCAATGCTACTTGCGTTGTACTGCTCGAACTCCATGGGTGCGATCCATCGGCGGCATGGCGGCCGAATACGGCATTCCGATGGCCCGCGTGCGCGACGTCAACGGAAGAGAATCGTTGGCGTTGCTTCGCGAGTGGGATCCCGAGTTGGTCATCTGTGTATACGTGCACCAGGTTTTCAAGAAGCCGTTGATCCGCATCCCCGCCCGCGGCGTGATCAACGTACACCCCTCCATGTTGCCCCAAAACGGCGGCCCCGTTCCGTGCATCTGGGTTCTGGCTTCGGGCGATCGCTCGACGGGCGTCACCGTCCACTGGATGGATGAGCAATTGGACACGGGTGATATCATTCTCCAGCGCGAGATCGAGATTACGGATAGCGACACGTGGTTCTCGCTCGAATTCCGCTGCGCGCAGGCGGGCGGGGAACTCTTGGTAGAAGCCGTTACCCAGATCGCGGCCGGAACGGACTCGCGCACCGGCCAAGAGGGCCGTGAGGGCAGCTATGCTTCGTGGCCCACTCGAGAGTGCCTGCAAACGCTGCGAAAACGTGGGCGGAAGCTCGTGAACGTGGCGGAAATGTGGCGGCACTTCACTCGGGTCAAGTGACGATTGCGTACATGAAGAAGGAGATAGACATGTGGGGAAGGCTGGGAAGAGCCCTATTCGCGTTTCAGTATCGTCATCGTGCTCTGATGAACCGCGTGTTCAGGAGCATCACGCTCGACGGGCGGAGATTGCGGGTATTCCCCTCCGTGTACAAGCCGCTAGACAACGAGCAGGGACTGGTGGACTCGGTTCCGGCCGGCAAGAGCGTCTTGGACATGGGATGTGGCTCGGGCGTACTGACGGTCTTTGCGGCGCTGAAGAGCAAGCACGTCACGGCCGTGGACATCAATCCGGAAGCCGTTCGGAATACCGTGCTAAACTGCCAAGCACACGGGATCACGAACGTGACCGTCGAGGTCAGTGATATGTTCCGCGCAGTGGAAGGCGCGTATGACTACATCATCAGCTACCCGCCACTCTTTCGTTTCTCGTTTGCTGCGAAGCATCAACAGTGGGCGACCTCGACCTACTTCATGGACGAGTTGTTCGCGAATGCACCGAGTCACTTGGCCGAAAACGGCCGGCTGGTGCTCATGTTGCCGAAAGCCTATCGGTGTTCTGCAGAAAGCCTGGCCCAGACGCACGGATTCTCGGTCGAGGGTATCCACCGCAAGAGAAGACGAACGCTGGCGTTGCGTCTGCACGCCGTGCCCTACCTGCACCTGAGTCTGAATCTGCGCGTCTATGTCTTTGCCAGAACGTCGTCGAGCGATTCGGCGGAAGCGGCATCCGGTAGTTGATCGACCGTAGCGACCGCCGAGCCCGGCAGCGAGTAGTTGTCGACCGTGTTCTGCGCCAAACGCCGGGCCGACCGTGGGGCCATCAGCAGGCGCAGCGACACCGCAGTGGCGGGAATCAAGCTGCCGAAGTCCTCGCGAGGCCGCGTCATCTCGCTTGCCGACGTGGCATACGTCCCCTTTCCTCTCCAGCCGTGCCACAAGCGTCGCAGAAGGGCCCGCCGCGTGGCGCCGTTGTAGGCGTCGGCGATGAGCACGACGAAGCCGTTGTGGGTCTTCACGCCGGCCGTTGCGTTACCAACGGCTTCGACCTCCCGGCCGAGAGAAACGTGTACCACGAGTTCGCACAAGTTGACCCCGCTGGCCAACGCGTTGAACGACTCACCGATGCGGGGGTTCGCCTCCATGTATTGCGGCTGGCCGGTGGCCGCGTCGTAGAAATACTCGATCACCAGCGGACCGTGCCAATTCACGTGTGCCCCGAGATGCCGGACGTGTTCGACCACGATCGGATGATCGGCACTGACCCGCAGCGCCGGCCCGCCGCCGATGCCGGTGGCCAACACCTCGGCAGAGGCCGCCGCCAGCAGGCGGCCGTGCTGGAAGACGGCGCTGACTTCGGATTGGCGGCCCACGGCGGGCTGCTGGATCACCAACTCATCGCCCTCGGCCCAGAGGCCCGCCCGAGCAAACTGATCGATCGCCTCGCCAAGTTCGCCCGGATCGCCCACGCGTTGAACGCCCAGGCTGGCCGTGCCGTGAGGGAGCTTGACGTAGCAAGGAAAGTGCGATTCCGACGGCAGTTCGCGCCGCGATCGCACAACGAGCGTTTCCGGTGTGGGCAGCGCCAGTTCGCCCAGCAGGCGGGCAAACTCGGCCTTGCTTTGCAGCCGGCGCATGGCGTCGAATTCCGGAACGGCCAGGCCGACGTGTTGCCCGAGGGCGTCACGATATTTCGAGAAGACGTAGGCCTGTTCGTGGGTCGGAAAGAGGACGTCGTAGCGCTTCCGGCGGACCAGATCGGCCACGAAGGCCACGTAGCCCGCCGGATCTTGCGCCATCAGCGGGCAACGATGCCAACGCCGAACGAAGCTCGAAAAGCGGCATTGACACCATCGCGACGGATCGATCACGTCGACGACGTATTTGCGTCCCAGCCCGTAGAGCGTCTGCCGGGCGGAATTGCTCGATCCCTCAGAGAGCAGGATTCTCAAGCGGTCGTCGGGGCGTTTCACGTCGTGCTCCTTGCAGAGGCGATCCTCGGGCTATCGGGCAAGGCAGCGTGGGGCAGGGGCGTCATGACTGGAGACTCCGAAAGATCGACACGATCTCGTCACGCGAGAAGAAACCCCCTCGCTGCGACAATTGATGCACCAGTTGAACGACCTTCGCGTTCAACGGCGCGGAGGTGCCCTGTTCGGCCGCCAACTGCACGATCTCCCCGTTGATGAAATCGACCTCCGTCGGCTTTCCGGTACGCAAGTCGTGCTGCAACGAGAAGAGGATTGGCTTGGGGTTGAAGAACTTTCGCACGGCAACTTCTGCCAATCGTCCGACCAGCGGCAGATCGAACGTGCGAAACAGCCGTCGGAAGCGGAACGCGTCGGCCCCGCCGGGAATTCGCCCCAGACGGATTCCGGCCCGCTCCAGCACGCCCAGCGATTCCCGCTGTAGCGGAATGCCCACGGCCCGCCGCCACGGCCGATACGTGACCGCCTCGCCAAGGAAGTCTGACGCCGACAGCGCCGACGCCGCGCCGAGCGTGTTGAAGACCAGTTTGTTGTATTGGATGCCGAGCATGTTCTGCTCGACGGACGTCTTCAGCCGCGACCGATCCAGAAGACTCGCCGCGTTGCGGACGCCCTCCAAAGGCACCTCGGGGGAAACCGGCCCGAGGACCGTCGGTCCGTCGCGCTGCATGACGATGGTCCCCGGAGTCGCGATCTCGATGGCGGTGGCGGTGGTTCCCAGCGCCAGCCGTTCGGGCGAAACATAGCGGCCGAGGGTTCGCTGATTGATGCCGTTTTGGATAGAGATGACCGTGGCGTCGCCGAGGTGGTCTGCCACCGCCCGCATCGCCTCGTCGGTGGCGTGCGATTTGACGGTGATGAAGACATGGTCGGAGTCGGCAATCTGCGAGGCCTCGTCGGCAACCGGCAGCCGGACAAGCGTTTCGCCCCACGGCGCCCGCAGGTTCACGCCGCCCTGCCGCCGCATGGCCTCGCCGTGGTCGCCGCGGGCGAAGAGCAGCACGTCGACCTCGGGCAGGTGGTGCTTGATCAGCCCACCCACCATCGACCCGACGGCACCGGCTCCGAGAACGGCGACTTTCATGGGCTGGGTTTCCTGACGAGGGCATCTTCTGACGAGGGCATTTCCTGACGAGGGCATTTCCTGACGAGGGCATTTCCTGACGAGGGTTCCCCGACCCGGGGCCCGATGCAAACGTGCCGAAAAACCCGAGCGGCACTTCAAAGACCTATCCCACGGCACGCGGCAACCTCCCGCCATGCAACGCTTTAGTTTGCTTGCCGGCGGGAGGCTCGTCAAGCTGGGCGCCGGGCTGGCGGCGTTCACGCCGTCGACGTCGCGTCGTTCGATGCGGATGGGGACGCCCCCTCGTCGTGCGCGGCGGAACGTGGCGGCCGGCGCACGAACCACTTGCCCAGCGGGCCGACCAGCAGCGCCGGCAAGACGATCAAATCGCCCACCAGAGCCGCCACCAGCAACAAGAGGAACATGATCGAGAAATGCCGCACCGGCAGGAATCCGCTCAACGCGAATACCAACATCCCCAGGGCGCAAATCACCGTCGTTTGCGTTAGCGCGCGGCCGCAATGCGCGTACGCCCCGGCAACCGCCTGCTGTCGCGACCCACCCAAGGCAACCTCGTGGCGGAACCACTTGAGGAAATGAAACGTCCCGTCCACGGCGATCCCCAACGCGACGCTGGCCGTCATCACCGTGCCGATATCGACGGCGCGGCCCAGCCATCCCATGGCCCCGAATAGCACCACCGTGGGGAACACGTTGGGCACCATCGCCACCAGACCGGCGGGAAGGCTGCGCAGGGCGATCGCCATCACGATCGTGATCAGCACCAACGCGGTGAGGAAACTATCGAAGAGGTCCTTCAGCAGTGCCTGCTCGATCTCGTGTACGACCGGCGTCACTCCGGTGTAGGTGGCCGCGACGCCGCCGTAGCCGGCCTCTTCGTAGTGGGCGATCACGGGCGATACCCGGCTTTGCAGCCGGTCGAGAAACTTCGCGTAGTCGAAATCGTCCCGGCCGTAAATCCGCCCGCTGATCCGCCAGGATTCCCGCCCATCGTCGACGTGGAGATATTGGGCTTCGATCAACTCCCGGCGGCGGGCCTCGATCATCTGAGCGAGGACCGTACGCCGAAGCGTCTGCCGCACCGTGCCGGCACGCGGAATCGGCGGGAAAAATGACGCCGCGGAAATGGTGCCGTCGAGGATCTCGATCTTATCGATCTCGTTCTGCGCCCACCATACGAGTTCCATTCGTTCGAGTTCGTCGAGCTTGCACGACGGGTTGAAGTGAATCACGACCTCCACGGGCACCAACGGGCCGATGTGCTCCTCGAACCAGCGGTAATCGCGCACCACGACGTTGTCTGCCGCCAGTAGCGAGACTGCGTTCACCGACGACCGCAGCCAGAGCAACCCCACGCCGCACGCCAACAGCCCGAGCAGACTCGCCAGAGTGATCCAACCGGAGAACCGGCAGAGCACGCCGGCGGCCAGCTTCCAGAGGTCGGGTCGCTCGTCTCGATCGGCGGAGGACGTGCGGCCGGCTGGTCTCGTGTTCCGCTTGGTAAACCGCAGCCAAACCTCCATGATGCCCGGAAGCAGCAGAAACAGCAACGCCATGGTCAGCAGCACTCCGCAGGCCGCCGCGACACCGAACTGACGCACGGGGCGCACGTCGCTGACCGTGAGCGAGGCGAGGCCCAGGGCGGTGGTGACGGCGGCCAACGTGCAGGGGCCCCAACCTTTGCGCAGCGTTCGCGCGGTGGCATCGACGCGGGATCCCGACCCGCTCTCATCGTAGAAATAGTTGACCAGGTGCACGCCGGCCGAGACGGTCAGCACGAATACCAATGCCGGCAACACGATGAAGATGGCGTTCATCGGGATGCCAAAGAAGTAGACGGAGGCCAACATCACGCCTTGTCCCAGAGCACCCACCGCAAGAATCGGCCAGGCAAGCCAGACCGAACGCAGACAGAGACAACAAAGAACGAACGAAATGAAGACCGACGGCAGGCAGTAGCGTTGCAGCGAGCGGATGCTCTCGTCGTCGGTGGCCAGCCCATCGACGGCCGTGCCGGCAAGCCGCAGGTCGGCGCGGCGGTGGCCGAGTTGCAGCAGCGTATCGACGATCAATCCAAGCGACTCTCGCCGCCGCGACGACCCCTGCTCCGTGAGCGTCACGATGAGGCAACTCGACCGGCCGTCTGCCCCAACGAGTCCGTCTGCCCCGACAAGGCTGCCCTCGAGCCGGTCCAGCGCTGCGGCACGCGTCAGGCCGACCGGAGGATCGGTGAGCGCGCGGAGCACCGTACGGCCGTCAATCACCCGATTGAACAGTTCCGGCTCGCCCGCAGCCGCCCGGGCGTTGCGAACGGCCGTCAACGCATCGGCCGTCTGAAGCAGCCGAGGATCGTCGACCGTACAGCCGGGCCAGCTCACCAGAACCTCTTCGCTCCGCCGAAACTGCTCGGAAAACCGCCGGTATTCGTCCAGCGACGCGTAGCCCTGCCCCACCCACTGAAACGGGGCGTTGAACATCGTGGCCAGGCCCCGAGTTGCGCCCCAGGTGGCCGGCAGAACGGCAGCGGCCATCGCGGCAAGCGTCAACAGGGCCAGACCGATGAATTTCCGGTTCGTCGCGGGCATAGCTTGAGAATCTACAGCAAGCCGGGGCGTAGGTCGATTGTGGTGTTCGCCGCTGGATCCCCGTTCGTGGCAGATCGATGCCTCGGGCTGCGGCCGAATCGGTTGATTGCGATTGAATCCACTATCCACCTTCGCTGGCGAATCGACCACACGCAAGCGTAAGTCGACATTAGTTACTACGCGGGATGATCGACTAGTCTGTAGGGACTGCATCCTGATCGGGGCCTAAGTCGCCACATGATCGTCCGCGAAAGACGCCGCGAAAGACTGGCGTTTCGGCCCAGCCGCATGGAATCAGGCCATTTCGCTTCGAGCGGTTGCTCGCGAGGGGGATTGTGCTAACATGGGTCGACAAGGGAGTTCCCATTGTCTAGGCGGAGTAAACGCATCTTGGTTCCTGACTCATATGACGACACTAGATCTGGACACAAATGCAGGGAAGCCAGACCGAGATTCCAATGGCTTGGATGCCTCCATTCCCGCGACGCTCTTGGATCTTTTGCGCGGCCGGGCGTGGGAGTTTGGAGACGCCTGCGCGTTTCGCTTCCTGCGCGATGACGGAACGCAGACGGACATATCGTTCTCCGACCTCGACCGTGGGGCCCGGGCGGTGGCGCAGCGGCTGCGGGCGCGCATCGAACCGGGACAACGGGCGGTCCTGATGTTCCCGCCGGGGCTGGAGTTCATCCAGGCTTTCTTCGGCTGTGTCTACGCGGGCGTACTGGCCGTTCCCATGAGTTTTCCCCGGCGACGCGATCTGTCCTCTCGAATCTCCGCGATTGTCGAGGATTGTCGGGCGACGGTCGGGCTGACGGCGTCCACCGGCACCGACGTCCTGAAAGGCATTGGCGAGAACGGGCATCACGAGCAGTTGCACTGGATTGCGGTGGACGCGATCGAGCCCCAAGAGGCGGACGACTGGGAGCCGCCGGACGTCGAAGCGGATGATCTGGCGTTTCTGCAATACACCTCCGGGTCCACCGATCGGCCACGTGGCGTCATGGTTTCGCACGGCAACCTGTTGCACAACCTGGAGATGATCCGCCAGGGGTTCGGGGTCCCGTACGGCAGCCCCGACGATCCTTCCGGAGTGGGCGTGTCGTGGCTGCCTATGTACCACGATATGGGACTCATCGGCGGCGTGTTGGCGTCGTTGTGGGTGGGGGGGATGACCGCGTTGATGGCCCCGACCTCGTTCCCACGCCGACCCGAACGGTGGTTGCAGGCGATTTCGGATTACGGTGCGCGCGTGAGCGGGGCACCCAACTTTGCCTACGACCTGTGTGTTCGCAAGATCGACGATGCCTGCCTGGAGTCGCTCGATCTCTCTCAATGGCGCGTGGCATTCTGCGGGGCGGAGCCGATCCGGCCGGAGACCCTGGACCGATTCGCGGAGAGATTCGGGCCCTGTGGGTTTCGCCCAGACGCGTTTTATCCGTGCTACGGATTGGCCGAAGCCACGCTGCTGGTGACGGGCAATCACGGCCCACGAGTCCCCATCATCCGCCGTTTCCGACGTTCGAGGCTCCAACTCGACGGCGTGGCCGAACCCAGCGGCGATCAAACAGGCAACCATCAACCCGGCAACCATCAACCCGGCGACACTTCAACCGGCGACACTTCAACCGGCGACGACGCAGACGGGGATACTCGACGACTCGTCGGTTGCGGCACGACGCTTCTCGACCAGAGTCTGGCAATCGTCGACCCGGCGACGCGCGTCCGCTGTGCAGAAGGCGTGGTGGGAGAAATCTGGGTCCGGGGGGCCAGCGTATCTTCCGGATATTGGGGAAGCAACGGCCGCTGTGGCGAGTTCGACGCCCGTTTGTCCGACACGGCGGAGGGCCCCTTTCTGAGGACCGGCGATCTCGGCTTCGTTCTCGACGGCGAACTCTTCGTGACCGGCCGGCTGAAGGAACTGCTCATCATTCGGGGCCGCAACCTCGACCCGGCCGACATCGAACACACGGCCCAGAGTGCCCATCCGGCGCTGGCTCCCGACTCGGGAGCGGCCTTCTCGCACGAGATCGACGGAGAAGAGCGATTGGTGCTGGTCAACGAACGGGACCGGGCCCACCGCAAGACGAGCTTTGATGAAGTCTTCCGGAGCGTCCGACGCCGGATCACGGAGCAGCACGGCGTCTTCCCCCATGCCGTAGTGCTGATCCGTCCCACGACCCTGCCTCGCACCACCAGCGGGAAGATCCAGCGTACGTTGACGTCTGAATTGTACGCCAACCGGGAACTCAAGGTCGTTGCCCGGTGGAGCATACAGGATAAGCCTCGTCGTCCGGCCGATCCTCCCCTGCGAGCCAACGGTGCGGCTGCCGGTTCGCGGCGGGCCGATCGTTTGGCGCGTCAAATCGAGCGCCGGATTTTGGACTGGTTGCAGGACCGCGTGGGGGTGGCAGACGAGGAGCTCGATCGCGACAGACCGTTTGCCGAGCACGGCGTCGACTCGATGGCCGCGCTGGAATTGAGTTGCGAGTTGGAGAACTGGCTGCAGGTCGAGTTGTCGCCGCACGCCGCCTGGCAGTATCCCACGCCGGCCGCGATCGCTCGTTACCTGGCGGTCGAATCGTTGTCGTCCGGCGGAAACGGCCGGCCGGGATCGGACGCAATTGCCCCCGAGGAACCCACCACGCCCGCCGAAGACGCCGGCTTGGCAGAGCTGTTAGACGGTCTGGAGAACATCAGTGAGAGCGACGCGGCCGAGTTGCTCGACTTGGGGGAGTCGTCTGATGGCTGAGCCGCGCACCAACGAGTACGCCGAACGCCTGGCCTCCCTCTCACCTGCGAAACGACAACTACTCGAGAGGGCGCTTCGAGGCAGGGCGAAGAGTTCGTCGCCGATCGCGATCGTGGGGCTCGGCTGCCGATTTGCCGGCGCGGCGTCGGTCGGGGCGTTCGAGCAGCTTATCTTTCGGCGCGGCGTGGCCACCGGGGAGATCCCCCCGTCGCGATGGGACGTCGAGGCGTTTTTCGATCCCACCGGCGACGTGCCGGGCAAGATGACCAACCGCTGGGGAGGATTCGTCGAGGCGGTCGACCAGTTCGACCCGTTGTTCTTCGGCATCTCGCCCCGCGAAGCGGAGAACATGGACCCCCAGCAACGGCTCCTGCTCGAGGTCGCCTGGGAGGCATTGGAGTACGGAGCGATCGCGCCCGGCCGGCTTGCCGGCACGAAAACCGGCACGTTCGTCGGCATCGGCGGCGTCGACTACTCGCGGATTCCGCTGCGGATGGACGGCTACTTCGAGCGGCTCAACGGCTACAGCGGAACGGGGAACGCCCTGAGCATCGCGTCGAACCGCCTGGCCTACGTGCTCGATCTGCGTGGGCCCAGCCTTTCGGTCGATACGGCGTGCTCGTCGGCGCTGGTGGCCGTCCATCTGGCCGTGCAAAGCCTGCGAAACCACGAGTGCGACCTGGCCATCGCCGGCGGCTGCAATCTGATCCTTTCGCCCGAAACGACGATCGCGTTTTCCAAGGCCCAGATGCTCTCGCCCGACGGCATCTGCCGCCCGTTCGACACGGCGGCCAACGGCTACGTCCGGGGCGAAGGCTGTGGAATCCTTGTTCTTAGGCGCCTGCCGGAGGCCGTCGACGATCGGGATCACATCTTTGCCGTGATACGCGGGTCGGCGATCAATCAGGACGGCCAAACCTCCGGGATCGCCGCTCCCAACCCACTCGCCCAGCAGGCCGTGATCCGCGCGGCCCACCAAGACGCGAACGTCACGGCGGCGGAGATCACGTATCTGGAGGCCCACGGAACGGGAACGCCCCTGGGCGACCCGATGGAATTCGAGGCCCTCGGCAAGGTCTTTCGGAACGATCCGGCGGCGGCGCACCCGTGTTGCGTGGGCTCCGTGAAGGCCAACGTGGGGCATGCCGAGACGGCCTCGGGCGTGGCCGGCGCGATCAAGACCGTGCTGATGATGCAAGCCGGGCAGATCCCGCCGCAGGCGAGCTTCGAGCAGCTCAATCCTCGGATCTCGCTGGACGGCACGCGTCTTCAGATCGCCGACGCGCAACGCACGTGGGAATCCGCCGGCCGGCGGCTTGCGGGCGTGAGTTCTTTTGGCTTCGGCGGCACCAACGCCCACCTGGTCATCGAGGAACCGCCGCAGCCGAAGCCGCCGGCAATCGACGGCGACCGCAAGCGTCACGTGTTGACCCTTTCGGCCAAGAGCGAGACCGCTCTGAAAAGGCAGGCCGAGCAGCTCTCCACCTACCTTGGCGATCATCCCGACGCGTTGCTGAGAGACGTCTGTTTCAGCGCGAATGCCGGGCGTTCCCATTTCGGTCACCGGCTGGCACTCGTAGCCGAGACGGCCGAAGAGCTACAGCAACGCCTGGCGTCGGGCGACCGAGCTGAGTCCGCAAGCCGCCGCGTCCATCGGGCCCGCCGTTCCGCGGTGGCTTGCCCCCGCGTGGCTTTCTTGTTCTCCGGGCAAGGGTGTCAATACCCGGCGATGGGCCGTGGGTTGTTTGAAACGGAACCCGTCTTCCGCGACGCCCTGGTTCGCTGCGACGAGTTGTTTCGGGATGCGCTCGACGTTCCCCTGCTCGCGTTGCTGAACAAGCACGAGCACGCCGAGCGGCTCGATCACACCCGATACTTGCAGCCGGCGTTGTTTGCCGTCCAATACGCCTTGGCCGAACTGTGGCGGAGTTGGGGGATCCTGCCGGACGTCGTGCTGGGCCACAGCGTGGGGGAATTCGCGGCCGCTTGCGTCACCGGGGTTTTGGACTTTGAAGACGCCGGCCGGCTCATCGCCGAACGGGCTCGGCTGATGGCCGAACTGCCCACCGGCGGCTCCATGGCCGTCGTATTCGACGAGGCGGAATCGGTTGCGCGCCAAGTCAACCCGTACAGCAACGAGGTGAACGTCGCGGCGTACAACGGACCGGAAAACACGGTCATCTCCGGCAAGACGGAGTTGGTCGAACGATTGATCGCCAGGTTCGAGGCCGCCGGCGTCAAGTCGCAAAAGCTGACCGTCTCGCACGCGTTCCATTCGCCGCTGATGGAGCCGATGCTCGACGAGTTCCAGGACTACGCGGCCGAGTTCGACTATCAGGCCGCGCAGGTCCCGTTCCTCTCCAGCGTCACCGGTGAACCGCTCGGCGAGGACATTCCCGACGACGAGTACTGGCGGCGTCAGGTTCGCCGCCCGGTGCAGTTTGCCAAGGCGGTGCAGCGGCTGGCCGCGTACGAGCCGGAAATCGTGCTGGAGATCGGCCCTTCCACGACCGCGATCGGCATGGCCCGGCGCTGTGCGCCCCCGATGCAGCCAGCCTGGCTGCCGTCGCTGAGGAAGGGGCACGACGACGGCCGCGTTCTGTTGGAGAGCCTGGCCGAGATGTACGTTCAAGGCGTACACGTCGATTGGGAGGCGCACGACCGGCCCTGGCCCAGACAGCGGCTTGCCTTGCCAACCTATCCCTTTGAGCGTCGACGGTACTGGCATCGGGGCGAGGTGCACTCGGGCGACGTGGCCGCGCCGCCCGTTTCCGGCTCGGCGATCCACCCGCTGCTCGGTGCGGCGGTCCCCAGTGCCCTATCGCAACGCATCTTCACCGTTTCGCTGGGCAGCCGAAAGCCGCCGTACTTGGCCGATCACCAGATTCAGGGCTCCGCCGTCATGCCGGCCGCCGGCTACGTCGAACAGGCCTTGGCGGCCGCGGCGTACGTCTTCGGTACGGGACATCACGAGGTGCGAAACGTCTCGATCCAGCAACCGATCGTGTTCCCCAAGGACGCCTTACGCCCGGTGCAGACGTTGCTTACCGCCGAATCGGGCAACGAGTACCGTTTCGAAGTGCACAGCAGCCAACCGCCGTCGGATACGGACGGACCGCACGAAACCGACTGGGCCCTTCACGCATCGGGCACCTTGCACGCCGCCGATGCGGAATCTCCTGCTTCGCCGCAGAGAGTCCCGATCGACGACGTCCGCGACAAGCTCACGGATCACATTTCCCCCGAGCAGTTTTACGACCGCATGGCCAAGAGCGGGCTGGTCTACGGCCCCGCCTTCAGGGTGATCGATCGGTTGCACGTTGCCGAGGGAGAGGCCCTGGCGCAACTCGTCCTTCCGCCGAGCGTCGCCCGCGAGGTCGACGCGTATCACGTCCATCCCGCGCTGTTCGACGGCGGCCTGCAAGCGATGGCCGGCGTCGTTCCGTCCGCCTCCGCCGGACAAGCAATGCCCGAGCAAGCGACGTCTGCCGCTTATCTGCCGACGTTCGTTCGCCGCGCCCGCGTTCACCGGCCCGGAGCTACGCCGGCCTGGGTCTACGCCGTCCGCACCACCGAAGATGCCCAGCCGGATGCCGAGACGATCGAAGCCGACGTGTTCCTGCTGGGGGAATCGGGAGAGGTGTTGGCGGAACTCCGCGGTGCGTGCGTCAGGCGAGTCGGGCCGGCTGGGGCTGCCGCGACCGCCAGAGCGGACGATCTGCTCTACACGCTCAAGTGGCACGAAGCGGAAAGCGGTACCGCAACCGGCGACGCGGGCCAACTCTCGCAACTGGCCGGAACCCGGTGGCTCGTGTTCCAGGACGGTTGCGGTGTCTCGGAACATCTAGCCAAGCGGCTAAGGGGCGGCGGCGCCGAATGCACGTTCGTACGGCCGGGCAGGACGTTTCAGCGCGCCGAGACCAACGGCTCACCCGGTGGGCCGCTCTACGAAATCGATCCCACGTCGGAAGGTGATTACGAGCGATTGTTGGACGCTTGGCAGCCGCCCGCGGAAACTCGTTGCGGAATCGTGCATTGCTGGAATCTGGATATCGAATCGGCCGATGTGTCGGAAGCCGACTACGCGCAGTCGTTGCGGAAGCTCGGATGTGCCAGCCTGCTGCAACTCGCCCGCAAACTCGTGCGTGCGAAGATGGCCGGCCGGCCCTCGCTGCTCGTGGTGACGCAAGGCGCCCAAGCCGTCGGCGAAGACGACGCCGTATCGCCCGGCCAGACGGCAAGTTGGGGATTCGCCCGAGTGGCGGCGAACGAGCACGCGGAGTTCGCCTGCCGGCTGCTCGATCTCGACCCGCGCGATGAGCCGGCAGTTGCCGCCGACCGGCTTGTGAACGAACTCCTCACCGGCCCAGAGGAGAACCAGATCGCGTGGCGCGGCGCAGCGCGGTTCGTTGCCAGGCTCGAAAGAGACCCGCAGGCGATCGACCTCGGGCGGCCGGCCAAACAGGCGGACGTTCGCACGGGGCCGCGGCAACTCCGCTTCGACAAACCCGGCACCTTCGATGCGCTCTATTACACCCGGCTGCAACGGACGCCTCCCGGGCCGGGCCAAGTCGAGGTCGAGGTTCGCAGTGCCGGGTTGAACTTCAGCGACGTGCTCAAGGCGATGGGGCTCTACCCGGGCATCACCGATCGCGTGGTGCCGATGGGGATCGAGTGTTCGGGCGTGGTCGCGGCGACCGGCGAGGACGTGAAGCGATTTCAGATTGGCGACAGCGTAATGGGAGTCGCCCCGTATAGCTTTGCCTCGCACGCGATTAGCGCCGAATACGCCTTGGTGAAGAGGCCGGCGTCGCTGTCCGATGCGGAAGCTGCGACGATCCCGATCACCTTTCTTACGGCCTATTACGCCCTTTGCCGTTTGGCCCAACTCCAGGCGGGCGAGCGAGTGTTGGTCCATGCTGCAGCGGGCGGCGTGGGGTTGGCCGCCATTCAGATCGCGCAGCACTTGGGAGCGGAGATCTTCGCCACCGCCGGCAGCGACCGAAAGCGGGATTTCCTGCGGGACCTCGGCGTAGACCACGTGATGAGTTCGCGCACGCTGGAGTTCGCCGAGGAGATTCGCCAGATCACCGACGGACAGGGCGTCGACGTGGTGTTGAACAGCCTGCCGGGCGCGGCCATCGACAAGAGCCTCTCGATACTTGGAGCCTACGGCCGCTTTCTCGAAATCGGCAAGATCGACATCTACCAGAACCGCCGGATCGGCCTGCTGCCATTTCAAGACAACCTGTCGTACTTCGCCATCGATCTCGACCGCATGCTGCGACAACGGCCCGAGTATATCCGCGGACTTTTCGAGGAGGTCGTCGAGCACTTTCGCAACGGAACCTACCGCCCGCTGCCGATGAAGCACTTCCGCGACAACGAGATCCGCGACGCGTTTCGCTACATGGCCCAGCGGAAGAACATCGGCAAGATCGTGGTCTCGTTTGAAGAGCGAGATTCGGCCGACGTCGAGATCGCGGAGCCGTCGACCCCCGTCCGCAAGGACGGCACGTACTTGGTGACCGGCGGCTCTGGTGCCCTCGGGCTGCAAACGGCCGGACTGCTCGCGAGCCAGGGAGCAAAGCACATCGCTCTGCTCTCGCGAGGTGAGCCGCGCGACGAGGCCGCCGAACAGATCGAGGCGTTGCGCGCCGGCGGAGTTCGCGTGGCTGCGCTTCGCGGCGATGTTGCCGAAGAGGAATCGCTGAGGGTGGCGTTCGAGCAAATACCCGAGGAATTCCCCCCGTTGCGAGGCGTCTTTCATGCGGCCGGCGTCTTGGCGGACGGATTGTTGCACGAAATGGATCTCGACGCGTTCGACACGGCCCTGGCGCCGAAGACCGCCGGGGCGTGGAACCTGCATCGGGCAACGGAGCAGTGCCCACTGGATCACTTCGTGCTCTTTTCCTCGGTGGCCGGGGTCCTCGGTTCGCCCGGCCAGGCGAACTATGCCGCGGGCAACGCGTTCCTCGACGGCCTGGCCCATTATCGCCGGGCCAAGGGGCTGGCGGGCGTTTCGATAAGCTGGGGGCCGTGGGCGGGTGGCGGCTTGGCGGGCGGCGGGATGGCGGCCGGCATGGAAGACCAACTCGACGCGCGCGGCGTGCGGCCGCTGCCGGCCGACGACGGACTGAGTGTGCTCGAAGCCGCACTGGAGGAAACGCCGCCCCATCTCGTGGTGGCCGCCGTCGATTGGAACAAACTGATCGGCCCCGGACGCGGGGCGGCCCTGCCACTGATCGCCCATCTTGCCCGGCAAGAAACCACCACTTCGCCGCACGGCGACGTCGACGAAGCGTTTTGCAGCCAACTCAGGCAGTCCGATCCCAAGCGGCGCGTGGATCTACTGCGCGACTACATCTCGAACCAGGTCGCCGCGGTGATGGAGATCGAACCGGACGAGTTGGACTGCGATCAGCCGTTGCCTTCGCTGGGGCTCGATTCGCTGATGGCGATGGAGTTGAAAACGAAGCTGGAGACGCGGCTGGGCGGGACACTCCCGATGGCCGTGCTCTTGGAGAGCCCTTCGGTAAGCCGTCTTGCCGAGGAGTTTGCGCCGAGCTTCTCCGCAGAGGAACCGTCGTCGCAGCCAGCGGCGGCGGGGCAAACGGCGGCGGGGCAAACGGCCGGCCGCCAGTGGTCCCCCGTGCTGAAGTTAGCCGACACCGCCGACGCTCCGCCGCTGATTTGCGTACACCCGGCCGGCGGCGACGTGAACTGTTATCAGGGCCTGGCACGCCGCCTCAGATCCCGACGGCCGGTCTGGGCGCTGAGGGCTCGCGGCCTGGATGCGCAAACCACGCCCCACGAGTCCGTCGAACAAATGGCCCGCGATTACCTCGCGGAGGTTCGGGCGCTTCCACACGGGCCCTACTACCTCGCCGGCTGGTCGACCGGCGGCATCTTTGCCTTTGAGATGGCCCGGCAACTCGTGGCCGAGGGGAGCGAACTCGGAGCCCTGTTCTTCTTGGATTCCCCCACTCCGGCGATCCTCGAGGGCGTCGACTTGGACGATCACGCCCGGTTCCTCGTCGATCTGGTCGAGTTCTCCAACTGGTTTGCAGGGACCGAGATGCGCGTCGATTACGCCCAATTGAAGCGCCGGGGCGTCGAGGCCGCGTTGCAGACCGTTTTCGACGAGGCGAAGCAACATCAGGTCTTGCCCTCGGATGCCTCGGTCGACTACTTGCGCCGCCTGGTGGCGGTTTGTCGGGAGAATTCCCGAGCGATCCTGCAGTATGAAATGCGGCCGCTCGATCGGCCCGTCCAGTTGTTTCGGCCGACGAACGCCGACGTGCTGGCCGATGCATCGGGCAAGACACTCTCGGCCGACCTCGGATGGGGAAGCGTGCTGGGCGATCGACTGGCGATCCACGAGGTGCACGGCGACCATTTCAGCATGATGACCGGCGATAATTTGGCCGCGTTGGGCGACGCACTGCTGCGTCAATTGACGAGCTTCCAGACCGCAGCTTCCGAGGCGTTGCATGATTGAGCGATTTGTCTATCTCTTCGCAAAACACCACCTCGTCCGGAGGTTTCGGGCCAAGGCCGCCCGTGCGCGCCGGGTGCAGCGGGAAGTCCTGCTTCAGAAGATCGCCCGCAACGCCGACAGCGCTTTCGGCAGGGACCACGGATTCTCTGAAATCCGCACGGTGGAAGACTTCCGCAAGCGGGTGCCGGTTTCCACCTACGACTACTTCCGGCCCTACGTAGACCGCGTGAAGCGGGGCGAGATCGACGCCATGTTCGGGCCGGGTACGAAAGTCCTCATGTTGTCGGTGACCTCCGGAACCACCGGCGCGAGGAAGTACGTCCCGATTACGAACCATTTCTTTCGCGAGTATCGCCGCAGTTGGAACATCTGGGGGTTGGACGTCTATCGCGATCATCTCGATCTGATCGCCAAAAAGACGCTCCAGTTCAGCAGCGACTGGCAGTCGTCGCGGACCGAGGGCGGGATCGCCTGCGGCAACGTGAGCGGGCTGGCCGCCGAGACGCGCCCCTTGGTCGCCCGGATCGCCTTCGTGCTGCCGGCCGCGTTGAACAAGATCGAGAGCACCGAACAGAAGCAGTACGTTGCGCTTCGGCTGACGCTGCCCCGACGCAACGTGGGGATGGTTGTTACGGCCAACCCGCTCACGCTGCTGAACCTCGCGCGGCTCGCCGATACGCAGAAGGAGTCGCTGATTCGCGACATCCGCAACGGGAGCCTGTCGCCAGATATCGAAGTTCCCCAGATCGTGCGGGAGAGGCTCCGCCGCCGTTTGCGCTCGCGCCGCGTTCGGACTGCGCGGCGTTTGGAAGGCATCGTCGAGAAGACCGGCCACCTCTTTCCGCGAGATATCTGGCCCGGGATGTCGGTGCTGTCGGTCTGGACGGGCGGGGCGATGAGCGGCTATCTGGACGCGGTTCGCGAGTTGTATGGAGAGGTGGCGTTTCGAGACCACGGACTCTCGGCCAGCGAAGGCAGAATGACCACGCCGTTTGGCGACGGGAATCGGGCCGGTTATCTCGACTACCCCAACCATTTCTTCGAGTTTATCCCCGTCGACGAACACGACAAGCCGAACCCCACCGTACTCGAAGCACACGAGTTGACCGTAGGCCACGACTACTACATCCTGCTGACCACCTCCAGCGGCCTGTATCGTTACGACATCCACGACGTGGTCCGCTGCGTCGATTTCCACGGCGAGTGCCCGCTGCTGGAGTTTCTCAACAAGGGCGCCCATTTCTCCAGCATGGCCGGCGAGAAGCTCAGCGAGTATCAGGTCGTGCAGGCCGTGGGCCGTGCGTTGGAAGAGGCAGGCGTGAGTGTGGAGCATTTCACGCTGGCCCCCGAGCCCGGCGATCCTGAGGCCGGCGATCCTGGTTGCTACACGCTCTTGATTGAGGAGCACGTCGCCGTCGGCAACGGCGACGCGCTGGCGGCCAGCGTCGACGAGCAGCTCTCGCGGCTGAACTGTGAGTACCAGGATCGACTTGCCTCGCGCCGCCTTCGGCCCGTGCAAATCCACCGCGTCGGCCGCGGCACCTGGGACACCTTTCGCCGCCGCCGACTTTCCCAACGCGGTGGCAGCGCCGAGCAGTACAAGCACCCGTTTCTCGTCAGCGACGTTCAGTTCGCCGATCGACTGGCGGCAATGTCGTCCGAGAGTTCATCGCCGGGAGATTCGCCGCCAGGGGAACCCGTAGCCGCATCGATAGCGCGATCGTGTTCCGACAACGCAAAAGGAGAAGGGTCGATCTGATGACGAACAAGCGAGTGCTGATCACCGGCGTGACCGGCATGGTCGGTTCCCACGTGGCGAAGCTCCTGCTGAAGGCCGGCTACCAGGTTCGCGGCATGGTGCGATCGTCGAGCAGCCGCGGCACGCTCGCCAACGCGGGGATCGAGTGGTTCGAGGCCGATCTCTCCGATCCGGCCACTCTGCCGCCGGCGCTGGCCGACGTCGACGGCGTCGTCCACACGGCGGCACACGTCGGCGACTGGGGCCCCGCCGAGCAGTTTCGGGCGATCAACGTGCTTGCGCTGGAGCACATGATTACCGCCGCGCATCGCGAGGGCCGTCTCGAGCGCTGGATCCAGATCAGTTCGTTGGGCGTCTACCCCGCCCGGCATCACTACGGCACTACCGAAGAAGTCGAACCGGACTTCGGCGGCCTGGACGGCTACACCAGGACCAAGGCCGAGGCCGAGGTCGTGCTGAAGCGCCACGCACAGGAGCACGGCTTTCCCGCCGTCATCCTGCGGCCCGGCTTCCTCTACGGCCGCGGCGACCGCCACGTCGTCCCCCGACTAATCGAACGACTCGCCGCGGGCAAGATGAAGTTCGTCGGCAGCGGCGAAAAGGTGCTCAACAACACCTACGTGGGAAACCTGGCCGACGCAGTCGTACTCGCCATCGAGAAGCAAGAGGCGATCGGCGAGACGTTCAATATCCGGGACCAACGGCTGGTGACCCGCAAGGAGTTCGTCAATACGATCGCCGACTACATGAAGTGCCCCCATCCCGGCCACGCTCCGGAGCGGCTTGCCCGGGCGGTCGTCGGCCCGATCGAGTGGTTCGCCCGGCTCCGTGGCGCCACCAAAGCCCCGTTGCTCACCCGCGCGCGGATCAAGTTTCTCACGCTCAACCTCGATTTCTCGATTGCCAAGGCGAAAGCGGCTCTCGGCTACGAGCCGGGCGTCGATTTCCGCGAAGGGATCCAAGAGACGCTGCAATGGGCCGACGAGGCCGGGCTGATCCCGGGCGCGAGGTAAGATGAGAATCGTCGAGTTCACCGCGTACGTCGTCAGCCTGCGGCTTCGCAAGCCGTTTCGGCACGCCTCGCATAGCCGCGTAACGAGCGAGAACGTGTTGGTCAACTGTCGCCTGGCCGACGGCACGGAAGGCTGGGGCGAAGGCGTGCCGCGCTCCTACGTCACCGGTGAGACGCCCGAGGGTCTGCTTTCGCAATTGGCGGCGACCGACCTGGACGGCCAGTTCGACGCAGATTGTGGGAGTTGGAACGACGTGATCGCGATGTGTTCGCGTTACGAGCCGGGCGGCCTCGACGCCGACCCGCGCGGATGCCGCGCAAACGCCCATCGCTGCGCGGTGGAACTGAGCGTGCTCGACGCCTTCGGCCGGTTGTTCCAGGAGCCCGTCTCGGCGGTGGCCCACGCCTTCGACGTCGCACGGCCGGTCATCGAGACTTCGAGTTCGGTGCAATACTCCGGCGCGGTGAGCGTGTCGACGCCGGGCAAGGAGATCGTCGGCGCGCTGAAGATCCGAGTCTACGGCTTCGCCCATTGCAAGGTGAAAGTCGGCCTCTCGTCGGCGGAAGACCGGGCCCGGATTCGGCGCGTGCGACGTTGGCTGGGACGACGTCCGGACATCCGGGTGGACGCCAACGAAGCCTGGGCCCCGGAACGCGTGGTGGACGAAGTCGAGCCGTTGTTGAAGTACCGCATCGGTTGTCTCGAGCAACCCGTGGCGCATGAGCACGTCGAAACGCTCAAGGCGATTCGGGAGCAATTGCCGGTTGCGGTGATGCTCGACGAATCGTTGACCAGCGTCGCCGACGCCGAGGCAGCCATACGAAGCGAGAGCTGCGATCTGTTCAACATTCGCCTCTCGAAATGTGGCGGACTGCTCAATTCGCTGCGTCTGGCCGCGATGGCGCATTCGGCCGGGTTGGGATACCAACTCGGCTGCCACCCGGGCGAGTCGGGGATTCTCTCTGCCGCCGGCCGCCATTTCGCCACCTCGGTAGGCGGCATTCGCTATCTGGAGGGATCGTACGATCGTCACCTGCTTAGGGAACTGTTGACCAACGAGGACATCACCTTCGGCTACGGCGGCCGGGCACCCGCGTTGCACGGACCGGGACTCGGAGTCACGGTGAATCGCGACGTCCTCGAGCGTCTGACGCTCCACAAGCAGACCTTCTCGTTGAGGTAATCCATGCTGAATCCCGCGCCGGAAATCAAGTTCTTCCAGGCCAGCGACGGCTACACCATGGCTGCCCGCGTGTGGGACGTCGACGAGCCCTTGGCCGAGGTCGTTCTACTGCACGGGATCGTCAGCCACGGCGGATGGTATCTTGCCGGTTGTGAGCATCTCGCCCGCTCGGGCTTTCGCGTACACTTTCTGGAACGGCGTGGCTCGGGGCTGAACCAGCCCGAGCGGGGCGACGTCGACCGCTGGCAGACGTGGCCCGCCGACGTCGAAGAATACCTCGGAACGCTGCATGAAGGCAGGGCACGATTGCTGCTGGGAATCAGTTGGGGCGGCACGCTGGCGGCCGCCGTCGCCCGCAGGAGTCCCGATCTCGTATCGGGGCTGGGGCTGCTTTGTCCGGGACTGTTCTCCGGCAAGGAGGCCAATGCCGTGCAGCGGGCCGCCGTGCGTCTGCTGTATCGGGCCGGCCTGGGAAAACGGCGCGTCGCCATTCCCCTGAACGATCCTAGACTCTTCACGGACTCGAAGACGGGCCAGGCCTACGTGGCGCGGGATCCGCTGGCCCTTTGGAAGATCACCGTCTCGTTCGCCGCCGCCAACCTGGAACTGGTCCGCTTTGCAGCCGAGAGCCCCGAGGCGATCCACGTGCCGACGTTGCTGATGCTCGCCGGCAAGGACCCGATTACCGACAACCCCAAGACCCGGCGTTTCGTCGAGCGGATTGTGCACCAAGACCGCCAGGTCATCGAATACCCGGAGGCTTCACATACGCTTGAATTCGAGCCGGACCCAAGCGGCTACTTCGAGGATCTTGCCGCGTGGTGTCGGAGGATTGCCGAGAAGCAGTGAGACGGCAAATCACGTGAGGCTTATCAGCCCCGCCCCGATTCCGGCCATCACGAGCGAACCCGGAATCATGGCAATGGCCGAACACCACACGTAACGCATCGGGCTGACGCCGTAGACCCCGGGCAGCAGAGCCGAAACGTGCCCGCCCAGCCACGGAACCTGTCGCGATCCGATAATGAACAACGGATGATCGGCCGGCAACCGCCTTAGCCAGCGTGGCAGGCGTGCCAGCCGCTCGTCGAGCGCGAAATCTCGCCGCGCTTGCCGAGCCAGCCAGTATTCCGCCAACGCGCCGATCCACCAGCCGATCCAACTCAATCCGGCGCCGGCCCAGAAGCCGTAGAGGGCGCCGTTGGCGATCGTGATCACGTCGGAGGGAAAGGGCGTCACGGCAACGATCGCATGGACCGGGATCGTCACCAGCGGCGCCACCAGACCGTACCTCTCTCGAAACACCTCCGGGCCCCCCATCGACGAAACCCAGATCGCCAGCGCGGTGCCGCCGACGAGGACGAAGAACGTGACCCAGACCGTGGGAAGAGACAACCATCGCCAACAGCGTCGCAGCATGCCAGAGCCCTAGCGTTATCGGTCAGCGGCGCCGTTTGGCGTGTCGGAGCCATCAGAAGCCATGGTAACGTCGGCGAGCGATCGGTTCAACTCGTCGGCCGGGCTTTCGTCGACACTCGCCTTACCTGCGAGCCATACGGTGAAGGCGGTCCTCGCCTGCTTGACAATCGCCCCGGCACGGGCAAGCAATGGCCCGAGTTGCCCCAGGGGTGCAGAATGCGCCGGAAGCCTGTGGAGGGTACCCATCGGCCACGTTTAGAGAATATGGCTTTGGAGTTCCGGTAGATTTGCAGCACGGCTCGATCAGCAAGAGTGGTTGTTCCGGGCATGCCGTGTGAGCCAGCGGGGGAACCGTCGGCAGGAGACGTTCTTCCGTGACGACTACCGGGCCTACCAGACGTGACGTTTGGAGGGCGAAATCGAGATGTCGACTGCCGCGCCGACAATCGTGGGCCGCATGCACTTCAATCCAGCGACTCAATCACCTCACGTAACCGCCCCCGAGTCCTTTCTAACCGCGGTTCGTCGTCGATCTTGCCGCCGCGGCGGTCGGTGACGTAGAAGACGTCGACGACTTGGTCGAGATAGGTGCCGATTTTGGCACGCCAGACGCTCAGATCGAGTTCGAAAAGCCCTCGGGCGACGGCGTAGGCCAGGCCGGGGCGGTCGACGGCGAATACGTCGAGGATGGTGTGCTGCTTCGAGGTGCTGTTGTCGATCTTCACGCGGGTTTTCGCGGCCGGCTCGGAAGCGTTGCCGTTGCGGCCGGCTTGCCAAGTGCGGCGAAACGACGGGGGGCCCTCCTCGGCCGACGTCAACGCCCGGGTCAGCGCCGCTTCGACCTCTTCGAGCCGTTCGGCCGGCGGGGGGCCGGTGAAGTCGGGGTCGAAGACGCAGAAACGATCCAAGACCAGCGAATCGGCCATGGTGTTGATCTCCGCCGAGCGGATCTGCAGGCCGGCGGCCGTCAGGGCGCCGGTCAGCTTGTGGAACACGCCGGGCGTGATCTGCTCGTGGGTGCCGACGGTAAACTGTACGGTTTCCGTTTCCGCCAGGTAGCGTCCCTCGGCCACCACGCGGCCAACTTCCACGCCGCGCAACAGCCGCAGATCGGCGACGATCTGTTGCGGGCCGGTCGATTCGAGATAGCCGGTCGGCAGGGCGTCGAGTTGCCGCACGAACCAGGGGTCGTCCTGCTGGCGGCCCAGCGCGTCGCGGATCGCCCGGCGGCATTGGTCGGAAGACTGCGCGGGGCCGTCGGCGCCGTCCATCGTCAGGTGTTGCATCGCCCGGCGGTAGAGATCCGTGATGATCTGGTCTTTCCAGGCGTCCCACACGCCCGGCCCGACGGCGCCCAGATCGGCCGCGGTGAGCACGTAGAGCATCCGCAGCAACTCGGGCGAGCCGACCTCCACGGCAAACTGCAACGCAAGCTGCGGATCGGCCGTGTCGCGGCGGAAGGCAAGGTGGTTCATCAACAGATGGCGATGGACGAGAAACTCGAGCGTCTCGCGCCGCCGCCGCGAAAGCCCCAGCCGCTGGGCCGCCGCCTCGGCGATCCGGAGCCCAACCTCGCTGTGGTCCTCGTCGTGGCCCTTGCCCAGGTCGTGGATCAGCAGTGCCAGGTGCAAGAGGTCCTTCTGCTCGATTTGCCGATACGCGCGGCCGAGCGAACCGGTGTCGGCGTTGAGGTCCGTGGCAAACTCCACGGCTCTGAGCGAATGCTCGTCGACGGTGTACTTATGATAGCGGTTGAACTGCATCAGTCCGCGGGCGTGGGCGAATTCCGGCAGGAATCTCTCCAGCACAGCCGTCTCGTGCAGGTCGCGCAGTAGCGGTCCCAGCCGGGCGGGATGTGCCAGCAGTGCCAAGAACCGATGGCACGCTTCCGATGGCAATTCATCGGGCAGACGGGCAGCCTCGCGGCGGACGACGTCCCAGGTGGGCGGGGCGATCGGCTTGTCGTAGAGATTGGCCAGGGCCACCAGCCGCATGATCTCGGTCAAACTGCCGCGCAACGGCTTGAGCCCTTCGCGCGTGGCCATCAATCCGGCGGGGCCCACGCGCACGCCGCCTTCAACCCGGTGACCGAAGGCCGCATTGACCAACTCGGACACGCGTCGGCGCGTCAGCGCCTTGGCCACGAACCGCGACACCACGTGGCTTAGCCCACCGGTCAGCCGGAAGTAGTGGCGCATGAACTCTTCGACCGGCAACATCCCGGCCGCCGGCCGATAACCGAAGACTTCGGCCACACGGAGTTGCTCCTCGCGGCCCAGCACATCGACGGCGCGGCCGGCGTGGAAGTGCAGTTCGTTGCGCAGCCGCAGCAGAAACTCTTCGGCCGCGTCGACGGCCAGCAAGTCCGGCTCGCTGAGAATCCCCTGCTCCTGCAATTCCGACGGCACGTTGGTTCCATATCGCGAGCACCCGATCCAGCGCAGCAGTTGCAGATCGCGGAGCCCGCCGCCGGAACGTTTGACGTTCGGCTCCAAGAGAAAGACCGTTTCGCCGTAGCGTGCCCGTTCCTCGCGGCGGGCGCGGTCGATCGCCAGCGTCAACGTGCGGCTTCGCTGGCCAATCTGACGGCGGAAGCGTGCGGTGAACTGCTCGAACAGCGCCGTATCCCCAGAGAGCAGCCGCGACTCGATCAACGACGTGCAGATCGAAGGGTCCTCGGCCGCCAGGCGGCAGGCCTGCGGCGGCGTGCGGACGCTGTGGCCGAACACCAACCCGGAGTCGAAGACGTCGCGTACCAATCGCTCGGCCAGCGGAGCCACCTGCTCCGCGACGCCGGGAGCGTGCAAGATCATCAAATCGACGTCGCTGTACGGGGCCACGTCGCGTCGGCCGTAGCCGCCGTGGGCCACCAGGGCGACTTGAGAGCGGAGCTTCTCGGCGCCCTCTCCGGCAAGGTCGGCCAGTGCGGCCTCGAACAGGTCCAGCACGACGGCGTCGCGACGATCGGACAACGCCGCACACAACGCCTTGCCCGCACACCCGGAGACGTGCCGCTGCTTGAGATCCTCCAGAGCGTCGGCCAGGCGTTGCTTGGCCGCCGCGATGCTGGTGTTCGGCGGTGACATCCCTTTGGCAGATTCCTGAAGAACGGTGAGGGTGGCTGGGGCGAAGCGCAGCGGTGCCAAAGACGTGGGCTTCTGGGGCACCGCTGCGCTTTGCCCCAGCCACCCCCTGAATTAGCGTTCGTGAAGCGCTAGATGGCGTCGTGGCCCGATTCGCCGGTGCGGATTCTGACCGTCTCGGTCAAATCGCTGACGAAGATCTTGCCGTCGCCGACTTGGCCGGTGTGGGCGGAGCGGACGATGGTCTCCATCACGGAGCTGAGCCGGTTCTCCGGCACCACGATCTCCAACTTGATCTTGGGCGTCAGGTCGACCTCGTATTCCGTGCCGCGGTACATCTCGGTATGGCCCTTCTGGCGGCCGAAACCGCGGACCTCGGTCACGGTCATTCCCGAAACGCCCTGTTCGCTCAACGCATTCTTCACGTCTTCGAGCTTGAAATGCCGGATGATCGCTTCAATCTTCTTCACGAGTTTGCTCCTCGGTTCGCCCTCTTCTTCCGGGACGGCAATCTGGTCTAGATGAAGATATACCCTTCCTCACCGTGTTGACTCAAGTCGAGTCCCTGGATTTCGTCGGACTCGGAGACCCTCAGGCCCATCGTGGCGTCGAGAATCTTCAGCAGGATGAAGGTGACGACGATCGCAATCACCCAGGTTGCCGCAGTGGCCAGGAACTGGTTCAACAGCATCGGGCCGCCTTCGAGCAGCCCGACCGGGTTGGCGTCGCCGGTGATCGCCCGGGTGGCGAAGACGCCCGTCAATAAGGCTCCCAGCGTGCCGCCGATGCCGTGCACGCCGAAGACGTCGAGCGAGTCGTCGTAGCCGAACCGTGACTTCAGCGCCGTACAGGCGTAGAAGCATCCCACGCCGGCCGTCAGTCCGATCAGAATTCCCGACATCGGCTGCACGAAGCCCGAGCCGGGCGTAATGCAGACCAATCCGGCCACGACGCCCGAGCAAGTTCCCAGCACGGACGGCTTGCCGCGTGTGATCCACTCCATGCTTGCCCAGGCCAATCCGCCGGCGGCCGCTGCAAAATGGGTGGCCGCGAAGGCACTGGCTGCCAGGCCGTCGGCCGCCAACGCGCTGCCCGCGTTGAAGCCGAACCATCCGACCCAGAGCATCGTGGCCCCGATGGCCGTGTAGGTCAGATTATGCGGCGGCATCGGCTCACTGCCGTGGCCCAACCGCTTGCCGATCAGCAGCGCACACACCAGCGCCGAGACGCCGGAACTGATGTGAACCACGGTGCCGCCGGCAAAGTCTAGTGCCCCAAGTTTCGGGGTGAATTCATTATCGTGCGCGATCTCATTGCCGTACGCCAGCAGCCCACCGTCCCACACCATGTGGCACAATGGGCAATAGACCAGCGTCCCCCAGAGGATCATGAACACGACCATCGTGGAGAACTTCATCCGCTCGGCAAACGCGCCGACGATCAAGGCCGGCGTGATGATGAAGAACATCCCCTGGAAGAGCATGTGCGTCAGCCGCGGTATCGAGCCTTCCAGCGGCACGTGGATTTCGCCCTCCCGCAATTCGAGTTGCACGTCGTTCATCAAGGCGAACTCGCCGTTGCCCACGATCGGAAGATCGGCCCCGTCGCCACCAAACGCGAGCGTGTATCCGTAGATCGCCCAGACGATGGTCATCAACCCCATCAGAAAAACGCACTGCATCATCACGCCCAGCACGTTCTTCTTACGGACCAGGCCGCAGTAGAACAACGCCAGCCCGGGGGCCGTCATGAACAGCACCAGTGCCGAGGACGTCAGCAACCAGGCGTTGTCGGCCTTGTCGAGCGCGGCTTCCGCCTCGGGCTCGGCGGCTGCTGCCTCGGGCTCGGCCGGGGGCGCCTCTTCCGACGCCGCCACCGGTCCGGCCAAGAGTATCAACACACCGCACAACAACAGTAGTTTCATCGCGACGGCAATTCTCATCCGACCGACCACCTTCCTTTGAGCCCGCTGAAACTGCGCACGCAACCAGCGCAGGAATCGTCTCCCGCGGCGGCGATATCCGCGGGACTTGACGCAATTGCCGTGCCAAATCGCCGGGTGGAGGTCGTTCGGAGGCGGTCGAACAGCCGAAGGCCCAACACGTTGCGGCGTTTTCGGGCACGTGGATTGTGGACTGCGGCAAAGCGGCCGTGCAGCCGTCGCGCGGCAATTGCGCAGTGCGTGATTACGGATTGGGCAGCAGGCGATGATCGCGGATGTGAACCGATGCAGGAAACTTGATACAATGTCGGGCAATCGATGGAAACCTCGGCCGAGAATCCCCATAACGCGCTGCCGCTTCAGGAAGGGCCCTCGCATGATACGAGTTCTACGAACACATCGATGCCTCGCCGCGTCCGTCGGCGTCTTGATCCTGTCGATGTTGTGCCCGGCGACAACCGCCCTCGCAGCCCAAGCCGACGGCGCGACGCCGGCCCGCCCCAACGTCCTCTGCATCATCACCGACCAGCAACACGCCGGGATGCTCAGTTGCGCCGGCAACCGCTACCTGAAGACGCCGGCCATGGACCGGATCGCCCGCCGCGGCGTGCGGTTCGAGCGGGCCTATGCCTCGAACCCGGCCTGTCTGCCGTCGCGGTTCAGCATGATGACCGGATACTACCCCAGCCTCATCGGCGTGGGCCACAACGGCGACGGCCGCAAAGGCGCGGATGAGAAGTACATTCGCAACAGCATGGGCTGGGTCTTCCGCAATGCCGGATACGCCACGGCCTACGGCGGCAAAGTGCATCTGCCCAGAGGCATGAGCCCACAGTCGATGGGCTTCGACGTGATCACCGGTGATCAGCGCGGGGGGCTGACCGACGCCGGGGCGGCCTACCTGCGGCGTGAGCATTCGCAGCCCTTCCTGCTGGTTCTCTCCTTCATCAACCCCCACGATATCTGCTACATGGCCATCCAGGACCTCGGCCTCGAAAAGCGCGGCAAGCTGCCGCCGCTGGCCGAGGCCTTGCGAATGCCCGAGGGCGTGTCGCGCGAGGAGTTCTTCCGCAACCACTGCCCGCCGCTGCCGGAAAACTACGAGCCGCAACCCGAGGAGCCGGAGATCATCACCACCGGGCTCTTCCAGCGGCAGTTCAAGCGCTACGTGCGCGAGAACTGGCCGGACGAACGTTGGCGGCTGCACCGCTGGGCCTATTGCCGGCTGACGGAGATGGTCGACGCCAAGATCGCTGCCGTGCTAAGCGCCCTCGACGAAGCCGGCTTTACCGAGAACACGCTGATCGTCTTCACCAGCGACCACGGCGACATGGACGCGGCCCATCGTCTGGAACACAAGACCGTGCTCTATGAAGAATCGGTCCGTGTGCCGCTGTTGGTCAGTTGCCCGGGCGTCGTCCCGCCGGGCCGCGTCGACGACGAGCATCCGGTTTCCGCGGGGTTGGACCTCTTGCCCACGATTTGCGATTTCGCCGGCGTCGAGCCACCCAAAGGCCTACCGGGCCGCAGCATCCGGCCGCTCTGTGAGGGGCGGCCGGTCGAGTCGTGGCGCGACGCGTTGGTCGTCGAGAGCGAGTTCGGCCGCCTATTGCGGACCGCTCGATACAAGTACACGATCTACAAGTCCGGCCGCCATCGCGAGCAGTTGATTGACGTGCAAGCCGACCCCGGCGAGATGACCAACCTGGCGGGCTCCGCCGAACACCGGGAGATCCTCCGCGACCACCGCGCGCGGCTGGCCGAGCACGTGAAACGATCGGGCGACCGGATCGCGGCGGAATACGTAGTCGGTGCTCCGTAGCCGAAATCCGTAACCCAATCAACCGACGCTGCGAGGTGCCACATCGTCTCGCGTAGCACAGCCTCTACGAGGAGGCGGAAATGGCGTCGAGCCATCGATCGCATCGGGCCTCATCTTCCGTCGGCATCATCCACTTCGCCCTGGCGACGGCTGCGACGAGGATTGGAGGATTGAGGGGCCGCCGGTTTGAATACGAGTTCCTCTCGTCGTTGTCGCAGCCAAGAAGGAGGATAGACGATCGCTTCGGACGGCTTTCCGTCGCAGTTGGTTGAAATGCTCATGACGCCGCAACTCCCTGAAATCAAGCTCGTTGACCGCCGAGGTGAGATTGAGTCTCAGTCTCGTGAGTTCGGGTAGTTTCGCCGATTCGCCGCCGCACGTCAAGGGGACCCCGCAGACGCACACGAAGACGGCCCAGGAGAAATGCCCTAACCGACTTCTGTGAAACGACTTAAAGAGAAGCCTATGGCTCGGAAGAAGTTCGCAGCAGATTGTAGGGTGCGTAACGCACCATGCAGTCGCAGCGTGCTCCACGCACCCTACGGGCTGCCTCTGCGAAGCAGTGGCACATTGGCGGCCAACGGCCTTCCAACCGGCTCAGATCGTCTCCGGGAACTCGTATCCCTTCCGCCGCGGCCGATCGAGGTAGGCGTTGGCGGCCTCGTCGCCGACGAACTGCTCCTTGACGGGATTCCAGGTCAACTCCCGGCCGGCCAGCCGCGCGATGTTGCCCAGATGACAGACGGTCGACGAACGATGCCCGGCCTCGACGTCGGCGATGGGAGGCTTGCGGGTCTTGATGCACTCGAGCCAATTGAGCGTATGGTCGTCGCTCTTGTAGAGCTGGATCTCGTCGTCGCGGATCGGCTCTTCGACCAGCCCGGCAGGATTCGACGTCACGCGGCCGCGGAAGATCTCGATCTTGCCCTTGTCGCCGATGAAAATCGCCCCGCCCGGGTTGCCGTTGTCGAGCTTCAGCGTGACGCCGTTAGCATAGTGGAAAAACACCATCGGGCTGCGGCATGCCTGTTCGCCGCGGCCGCGTCCCTCGGGCTTGGTATACGTGGGCGGATCGAACTTCGGCCCTTCGGTCCAGACCTTCACCGGCCCGCTCTCGTCCATGTCCAACGCCCACTGCACCTGGTCCAACCCGTGCGCCCCCCAGCCGGTCATCTCGCCGCCGGAATACGGGCGGAAGGAGATCCAGCCCGGGTTCGACCGCGGGCTGCAGAGGTCGACGTGATACGGCACCAGCTCGTTCGGCCCGCACCACATGTCCCAATCCAACTCGGCCGGCACCGGCTGGGCGGGAAAGTCGCACTCCCAAGGGCTGGGGTAGTTGTGACCGATCACCGTGTGGATCTTGCCCAGCCGGCCGTTGCGGACCAACTCACACCCAAAACGGTTGGCCGCCTGCGACCGCTGCTGGCTGCCGGTCTGAAACACCCGCTTGTACTTCCGCACCGCCTCGACCATCAACCGCCCCTCGCGGATCGTGAGCGTCATCGGCTTCTCGGCGTAGACGTCCTTGCCGGCCTGACAGGCGTGGATGCAGACCAGCGACCGCCAATGGTCGGGCGTGGCCGTGGTGACCGCGTCGACGTCCTTCCGCTCGAGCAGCTCGCGATAATCGCGATAAACCTGTACGCTTCCGCCGGCGTCGGCCTGCGCTGCGATCTGCCGCCCCCGCACCAGGTTCACATCGGCCACCGCCACCGGCCGGCTGATGTCGTACTTCGCCGCGGAAAGAAACTTCCACCCGCCTTGCCGACCCACGCCAATGCCGGCCACCCCGATCCGATCGTTCGGCCCGGGGCGTCCCTCGGCTGCCAGCAGCCCGGACGGGATCAAATACGGCGCTACAGCACCGGCGGCCGTAGCGGTCAGCAACTCACGACGCGACAAGCGGGGGGATCGACTCATGGGCGGGGTCCTTTTCGGGTGGGGTACGAATCACGCGCGACTTCGCCCGTCACTCGACGAATCGGCCGGCGGCGACGTCTAGCCTCCAATATACTCCCTGAGTGGACGTAGTCCAACTCAGAGTATATCCGGCAGATTCGGATTCGCGATCCGCGCCCTCCGATAGCCCTCCAACGCCCCTTGCCGATAGACGCGGTCGGCCAGCGGGGCACTTCTGGGGCGGCCGTTGTTCATGCGTCGGGTGTAGGCGCGGAGCCGACTCTGATAGCCGTCGGTCGCCACGACGTCGGTGCCGAGGTGACGCATCAGGTACATCAGATCGCGCTGGCCCTGGTCGTAGTGCAGCCGGTGGACCATGCTGTTCTCGGTCTCTACGCCCTGGCAGACGTCGTTCTGGTTGTCGTAGCGGCCGTAGCACATCGTGTCGTGGCGGGTGGTATGCACGCCGTAGAAATACCGCCCGCCGCTGAGCGCGCCGGGCACGCCGGCCACTTCGCCTTCCGATTCGGGTCCCCGGCCCGGACGCCGCGGGGTGGGCGGCGGGCTTGGCGGCGGTCCGGGAGCCGGGGTACTCGAAGGTCGTGGCGGCGAGGCGGTGATGGTCGTCGGCGCGATCGGCACAACGCGGGGCGGGGCGAACGTGATCCGCTCCACGCGGCCGCCGGCGTTTGTGTGGAAGGTGGCGCGGATCTCGGCCCGCTCCATGCCCCGGGCAAGCAGCCCCGAGTAGGTGTTGCGCAGGCTCGCGTTGCCTTCGGTCAGTGTGACCTCGCGACGCACCGGCTGGCCGTCGGGGCCGATTGTCCGCGAGGCGACGCGTCTGGCCACGTGACGTTGCACTTCGCGGACGAATCCTTCGTAACTGCTGCTCACCGGCACGTTGAAGACGTATCTACGCTCACCCATGGTTTGCTCCTTTGGCTGCTTGGTCTCTGCACTATCCTCGTGCGGCAGCCGGAGAAGTTGCCCGGTTTTCTGGACAAGTTCTCGGCCGATCTTCTGGCGAGGGGGAATAACACGCCGCGGAATTGCATCGGCCACCCATCCTCCAAGATGAGAGCAACGAGATGCTAGCGCAACGGATGCAGCTCTCGCTTGCCCCGCCAGTGGTTGACCAGCGCCAGTGCGGGCTGGGCCTTCTTCAACAGCCGGACCAATTGGGAGGTGGAACAGCCCAGCGACTCGGCGGCCCGTTTCACGTCGACGTCGGCGGCGGCGATGGCGTCGAGGGCTTCGGCGAGCATGGCCGGGAAATCGGCGTGGTGATCGTTTATTTCGATGCGTCCGCCACGGCACCGCGATTGCCACAGGCGGCTGGGCGGATCGTCGAAATCGCGCGCCAATCGGATGCCCAGCGCCAAGTTGACCCGCAGCCGCCGCAGCGCTACGGCCCGATTCTCCGCCTGAGAGCGCCTCTCGTTCGCTTCGGCCGACACGCCCGTTGGACGATGTTCGAGCACCACGGCCGTCTCCACCTTGTTGCGATGTTGTCCGCCGGGCCCACGACGGCGCAGCCGCCGCACGTCGCAATCCGACAACAGTGCGTCGGCGGCGATCGCGGCGGGATGGACGGCCGGAGGGGACATCGGGTCGAGATCTCCGTCGGCAAGAGAGCGTGAGTCAACGTCCGGTCATGATACGCCCCCGGCCAACCGCTGCAAGTCTTTGCCGGCACATTCCGTTCAAGCAGTACCACCTTCCCGCATTCACGCCCGCACGTTCCCACATTCACGCTCGCCCCCAAGAACGCTACAATTCCTTGGTCAGCATCCACTCCCCTCTCACCCCTCTCCACTCACCACGCACCACTCTCCACCTCCCACTCCTCATGCCCAAGCGCAAGATCGAAAACTCCCGAGCCATCGTCAGCGGCGCGTCCAGCGGCATCGGCCGAGCGATCGCGATGGAACTCGCCCGACAGGGAGCCAACGTGGTGTTGCTTGCCCGGCGGCGGGAGAAGCTCGAGGTGGTGGCCGAGGCGATTCGCGGCAAGGGTGGCACGGTCGAGATGGCCGTCGGCGACGTGACCGACGCGGACGTGCGCCGGCAGGCGATCGATTTGGCCGTCTCGCGATTCGGCGGGCTCGACATCCTGGTCAACAACGCCGGCATCGGCGCGACGGGCCTGTTCGAGGACGCCGATCCAGATCGCGTGCGGCGGATCATGGAGGTCAATTTCTTTGCCCTCGTCGAGATGACCCGACTCGCACTGCCGCTGTTGAAGGAGAGCCGCCGCGCGATGATCGTCAACGTGGGTTCGATCTTGGGACACCGCGGCGTGCCCCACAACAGCGAATACGCCGCCAGCAAGTTCGCCGTGCAAGGCTTCAGCGAATCGATCCGCGCGGAGTTGATCCCACACAAGATCGACGTGCTGGTCGTCAGCCCCGGCACGACCGAAACCGAGTTCTTCGACAGCGTGATCGAGCGTACCGGCGAACCGTCCTGGCCGAAACACAAGGCGGTATCGGCAGACGCGGTCGCCCGCGCAACGGTCCGCGCCATCCGGCTCGGCAAGCACGAGATCATTCCCTACGGATGGGGGAAGGTCTTCTGTTGGCTCAACCGGCTCTCGCCGCGACTGATGGATCGGCTGATGGCCCGATATCGCTAGGGTCGGCATGTTGCCCCTTGCGGACTAGTTCAACGTATCCGAAGTCACGTGTCCTGCAGCCCTGTAGGAGGATACTATGGGAATTGAGAGGCTGTTTTCGTGCTCGCAGTCAGTTTTCGACAGGAAAAGTCGATAATATCCGCACACGGGTGATTGACGGACTCTGGGGTTTCTGGTAATATGGCGAGAAGTTGGGGCCCTAGTGTGCATTTTCTAGAGGTAGCGAAACGCTTGTCAACACACTGACCACTCCTCCGGGAGTTTGGTTCTTGTGAGTTCAAGCGTCGATCATCACATCGCTTTGGCACTCACGCCGCCTCGTGCATCCTTCTGAGGGAATGGGCAAGAAGCCGTCTTGACGTGTCGCCTTGCGCCCGTTGATCTGACGCCCCGGTTGACAACCGTTTTCGCCGGACATCCACCCGTTTTTGAAAGAGTCAGGAAGAAGTCATGCGATCGATCGTCACCTGCGTCGGGGTTTTTCTGGTGGCCTGCTTGTGCCAGACAACCGCCAGCGGGGACATGCTCTACGACTGGGACGGCGACCCGGCCGGCACGCTGCAAGTGCAGTCCGACCCGAACGACTATGCCGGTTCCGACACGCGAGAGATCACCGCGGTGATGTACGCCCGGGACGCCGACACGCACTACTTCCGCATGGATCTGGCGGCCGCCCCGGCGTTGAACGATGCGGCGTCGGAATACGCGATCCAAATCGACTCGATGGCCGGCGGGGGCCATTCGGGCAACAGCAACTACATCGCCAACAACCTGGTCGACATTGATCAGTTGGTTATGTCGCACTACTCGGCTGGCGGTGGGCTATACACGGACCATCACCGCCACAATTTCACTCCGCCGGCCGGCGTTGATAAAGAGGACCTGGTCGACATCGGCGGCACGGTCGACAACACCGAAGACGGCGGCAGAACGCTTCAATGGGCCGTTCCCTTCGGTAGCCTCGAGCCCGGACCGTTCAGGATCTACGGCGCCACGCTGAATCTTGGCGAGCCCAGCACGTACGACATCACGATCACGCCCATCCAAGCCGCGGCGATCCCCGAGCCCGGCACGTGTGTCTTGCTGAGCATCGGTTTGATCTTCGCCGGTGTGTGTCGACTGCGGCGGCGAAGCTAGGCCGCGTAGCAAGCAACCAATCGAAGCGCTTCTCAGGGCTGCCGCGCAGGCAGCCCATTTTTCTTGTTGCGGCAGCCCCCAAACGGTGACTCTTCGACTCTTCCCGCTGCATTGGGGCCGATTCACTCGTGGGCCAATTCGTCGAGCAGCCGTTGCCAAAGGGCGTCGAGCGATTGGGGAACGACTTTCACCCCGGCCGTCGAGGGCATGAAGTTGGTGTCGCCGTTCCAGCGTGGAACGATGTGCCAGTGGAGGTGGCCCGGCAGCCCGGCCCCGGCGGCCGCTCCCAGATTCAGCCCCACGTTGAACCCATGGGCGCCAAGCACTTGCTCCAGGAGCCCGGTCATTCTCGTAATCGTTTGCACCGATTCGAGTTGCGTCGGTGCATCCAACTCGTCCAATCGGGCCAGGTGGCGTTTGGGGGCGACCAGCAAATGGCCGTTGTTGTACGGATAGCGGTTCATCACCGTGATGCAGTGTTCACGCCGCTCGACGACCCAGCGCGGCCGGTCCACGGTCTCGGCCACGTATTGGCAGAGGAAACAGTCCGGCTCGGACCCCGGCAGGAATCGCCTCGACGATTCGTCCGGTTCCGGCTCATCCTCGCCTTGGAGGTAGGCCAGCCGCCACGGGGCCCAAATCAACTCGTGTGTCACGGAGATGCTCCCTTGCTGGGTTGCGTTTCGTGACTGAAGTCTAGGCTATTTAGCGGTTTAGAGCAAGCGGAGCCGGCCGGCGCTGCGACGGCCGGCAGCAAAGAAGAGGGCCCGGCTGACCGTGCGGGCGGTCAATCGGACCCTGAGACCGTAGCGAAGGGACCCTGAAAAACTGGCTACTCCCGAATTGGGTCGTACTGCCGCGGAGTGAGCGGCCATGCCTAAGATTCACGGGCTGCAATCGTAAGACGCTTGGCCCCGGCAATGCGGGAGTGCCTGGGGCCGGTTGGGTCGGAGATGGGCTCCTTTCTGCCGCGAACAAATGCAGTTGCCGTGCCAAACGTTGCCCGATGGTGGTTGACAACCGTCAGGAATCGCATAAGTCAATATCTATCAACGACTTGAGGATTCTTGTCGGCCGTTGGTGCGGCCGTGTAGAAAAGGCACAGCCCTGTAAGGCTTACAATGTGCCGGATCTAATCCCACGAATGCCGAAGATCCTTCAGCCCGCTCAGCAGGCTGGTGGTCATCGCCAGGAAGACGTTGCGCACGGTCTCGAACTCGCGATCCTCGGCCTGACAGAAGATCGTGTAGGTTGCCGGGCCGATGCGAAGTGCGCGTATTTGCGCGGTGTTGGTAAGATCTAGCGCGAAGAAGTTCAGGTCCCTTCCCACCATCGCGTGGCCGGCCACCGACTCGTGGGCCTCTTCGCAGTCGACCTCGCCGTATTCTTCCCGCATGGCGGCGACGGCCCCCTCGGCGAGCTGGTCCGGATCGGCCGATTCCGGGTGGACGGCCACCGTCCAGAAGGCCCCGCCGGGACTGTAGACCGTTACCGAACGGCGGCCCGCCCGGGCGTCTTCTTCATCCAGAGTCCAGTTGTCCGGATACTGGAAGGAGATTCCGAGTTTGGAGAATTCTGCCGGCATGATGCAGCCACAGCGTCGATATTCGAGACTTCAGGTATCCTAGCAGACGGCGGAAGGGGCCGGAAGGTGCGGGCCGTTCAGCAGAGCCCAAGGACCGATTTGCCGTTGACACGACGACGCATTTGGGCGATAAGCCGACGATACTGGTGGCGTTTGCGCACAGCGCAGCCCTGCGACGGTCTACTCGAACGACTCAATCATGCGGCCATCGAAGATCCTCCTAATCACCATTGCCGCATTGGCTCCCGCGGTATCGGGCTGCCGGTGGCTGGGGGCCGAGCGGCTGGCGATGGAGTCGCGCGCCGAGTCGCGACAGCTCACACAACGGGGTATCGCGGCGGTGGAACGGGGCGAACATCGCCGGGCGGACGTCCTGCTGGCCCAGGCCGTGGAAGCCTGCGAGGGCGACCCGGAGGCCCGGCGCCACTGGGCCGAATCGCTGTGGCGCCGCGGCAGCCGTAGCGAGGCGATTGCGCAGATGGAGGAGGCCGTCCGGTTGGACGAGGAGGACGCGACGCTGCAGGTTCTCCTGGCCGAAATGTACCTCTCGCGAGGCCAGATGGAACGCGCCCGGCGGAGTGCGGAACGGGCCATCGATCTGAATCCGAAACTGGCTTCGGCCTGGGCCATCCGCGGCCGGGTGATGTGCGGCACCGGGCAGTTCGATCAGGCGTTGGCCGATTTCCACCGGGCTTTGGGCTACGACTCCGGCGACGGCGAGGTGTTGCTGCAAATTGCCTTGCTGCACCAGCAGGCGAATCGTCCGCAACAGGCCTTGGTCACCCTGCACACGCTGGCCGACACCTACTCGCCGGGCGAGGAGCCTCAGGAGGTTTTGCAGTTGACGGCAGCGGCCTATGTGGCGCTGGGTCGCTATGAGGAGGGTGTCGAGAGCCTTCAAGCGGCGATCGCGGCGGCCGACGCCACGCCGGACATCTACCTCCAGCTCGCCGAAGCCCAACTCGGGGCCGGACGACCCGCCGAAGCGGCCGCCGCAGCCCGGCAGACCCTGGCACTCTCGCCCGATCACGCCCCCGCTCGAGCGCTGCTCGCTCGCCTTCAGGCCCCCACGCAGCCCCACGGGCCCATGCGGCGCTGAGGCCCATGCGGCGCTGCGGAAGGTATGCTTTCTTCGGAGGCCCGCAGGGACGGGTGCCTCCGTGCTCCCCCATACGCAGTAATCGCCGATGGTTCCCGACCCACCCGACATACACACACGCCGGCCCTCGGCAACGACCTGCCTGGCCATGGTCAGTGCGCTGGCGATGGTCCTGGTGGCGGTTTGGTTTCGTGGGCGGTCGCTGGAGAACATCCCGGGAACCAACGGCGACGAGGCGTGGTACGGGGTGCAAGCGCTGGAGGTCCTCGCCGAGGGGGAATTCCGCCTCCGCACACCGACCGGCAACCCGGTCAATCTGTTCTTCCTGGGGCCCGCCGTGTTGCTGCACGCCTGGCTTCCCCCTTCGATGGCCCTGTTGCGGCTGGTGTCCGTGCTCAGCGGGATCGCCATGCTGGGGATCAACTGGCTGTTCTGTCGATGGGTCTTCGATCGCCGCACGGCGGTGGTTTCCACGGTCTTGCTGGCCGTCCTGCCGATCAACATCGCGTATAGCCGCTTCGCTTGGGACGCCAGCCAATCGGTTGCGGCCACGTTGCCGGTGGTCTATCTCTCGCTGGCGGCGGTACGCTTCGGGCAATGGCGAGGCCGGCTGCTGGCCGCGGCCGTGGTGGCCGAAGTCGCCGCTTGCCTGGTCCATCCCACCAACCTGCTAGCCGGCGCGGCGATCGTGGCCGCAGCGGTCGCGTGCATTGATCGGCAGCGCGCACGGCGGATCGCCGTGCGGATTGTGTCCGATCGGCGGATGCTCACCGGCGTTGCCATGGCACTCCTGCTGACGTGCGCCGCGGCGATTTGTTGGCTACAGACCGACGGGGCCGCACGATTCACCGGCCGATTGGGCGACCCGCGGGAGTTGATCCACCCCCGAGCGGCGCCGCATTTCTCGGTCCTTTACGCGCGGCTCTTCACCGGCGCAACCGTCTATCAGTACATCCCCGGCTCGCGTTCGTGGCTGCAATGGCCCGGCATCCGCGGGGCGGAGGGTTGGGGCGTCGACGTGGCGCTGTTCTGGGCGCTGGTCGCAGCCGCCGTGTGGTGGCTCTGGCGGTCGTGGAAGATGGCCGGGCGCAGAGAGGATCGGGTGTTGCTCGCCGCGTGGGCGTTCGGGCTGGCGGCCTTCCTGCTGACCGCCGGCACGCACGCCATGACACCGGGCTGGGAACGATTTGCGATCTGCCTGATCGCCCCGGCCGTCGTCTTACTGTCGCGCGGCGCGGCGCTGTTTGCCGAGGCACGGGCCGGTCCGCGGCGGCTGGGCCTGATCGGTGCTTCGCTGCTGGGCTGGTTCGTGTTGGCCGATTTCCACCAGCACTACTTCGCCTTCATCGAGCAGACCGGCGGACGTTCGCACGCCACCTTCCGCACGGCGGCGGTCGAGCCGAAACAGGCCGCGCTGCAGACGATCCTCAATCAACGCGCGCTCGAGCAGCCTGCACCCGCCGAAACCACCTGGGTCGTGGCCGGCGCGTGGTGGAACTACTGGCCCTTGCGATATCGGGCCACCGCCGAAGAGAACCTCCGCGTGGTCACACCGCAGCAAGCCGCCGCCGCCACCGGCTTCGAGCATGCGTTGCAGCAGGGCCGCGTGTGGTTCGTGGAGTTTCCCGATAGCCGGGCGTTGGCCGACGCCCGGGCAACGCTCACGGGACGCGAGGTGCGGCAATGGGATTTTCGGGACTTTGGCGGGCGTCCGGCCGTCTGCCTGCTGCACGGCCGTTAGTGCCTGTCCGGAAACAACTTCGTCCGCTTCATGGTAGCCATCACACTCCGTGTGATGATTCGCCCAAAAAACTGCGAAGCTGTTTCCGGACAGGCTCTTAGCCCACGCTGCTCACCAGCCGGGGCCCGTCAGAAGCCGCCTTTTCGCTTCGCCCGTCACGGCCGGTGCGACCGGTTTGACCACGGCCAGATTGCATACTAGGTTTTCTTGGGCCAGGCAGTTTGCGCGCACGCCGAAAAACGTCCTGCCCGATTGCAAGCTACGATTGACAGAGACGGGGCACACACGGGCGGGGCACACACGGGTGGGGCACACACGGGCGGGGCACGCACGCCAGGTTCACATATATCCGAGAGGCACCGAGACATGTCGCAAGCAATGGGCGCCGCCGCCGAGCCGTTCGTCGATCGTCGCAGCCACGCGCGGGAGGGTCGATCCCCGTTGCGCGAACGCCGCCAGTTCACCAACTCGCACACCGACCTCACCCCCGACGCCGAAGAACTCGCCCGGGCCATCGACGAATACAAGCTGCGACACCGCCGTCGGTTCATCACCTACGAAGAGATGCACTCGGTGATCACGTCGCTGGGGTATCATAAGTAGCCTGCGACGGGGCAACCTCTTGGGCGAGAAACTCGTTGCTGCTGTTGCCTAAAGCGACAGCACGAATTCTACCAACTCGTCCACCTGCCTGCCGGTAAGCTTCTCGACGTTGCCGTGCTTGCCCTTGGTGAGCAACTCCTTGATGGTAGTGAAGTGCCCATCGTGCATGTACGGGGCGGTCCGCCAGCATTCGATCAGCGTGGGCGTGTCGAACGCGTCGCGGCGGTAGTCATACTCTCCTCTGTTTTGTTTCAACGGGTTTGGCACAAAACCGTGGTCCAGCTAAGCAACAG
>CAYYNP010000056.1:0-39419 GCA_964472545.1 uncultured Planctomycetaceae bacterium
GAGTCTCGGCTAGATGTATGTCTCCGCATGATGAATCGTTCGCAGATGGGGGTGTCGTCTCGCGGAGCGAGAGGCCTACTTTACGGCCGTCGGCCGCGGTTCGCCGGCTTCCAGCAACAATTCCAGATAGCTGCGGTGTTCACTCTGGGCCAGCCCCAGCCGCTCGGCCAGCGAGGCGATGCAGGCCTTGGCCGCGTCGACTTCCGCCTCGTCGACAACCAGTTCCAACTCGGCGAACGTCCCCACTGAGTCGACGTCGTCGAGCGTGCCTTCAACCCGGCGATCCTGCCACGGAATCTCGACCTTGCGGCGCGCCTTGCGAACCTCGGCCACCGGCCGGAATCCCAGGGCCTCGAGCATCTCCTGCCAGGCCTCGGCCGACTCCGCCCCGTCGGCCAGCGGCAGCTCGATCTCCCGCCGCGTCTTGGTCGTACGATCGATCTTTGGGCCCTTATACGTAATGCAATTCGAGCCCCCCTTGCGGCGCACCCGCAGTGCTTCGTCGGTCGCGGCGAAATCCCGCGCCGGATGGGCGAAGTAGAGATCGACTTCGATCTGCGGCTCGCCAATGTTCGCTCCGAGCGCTCGCAGCGTGGCTTCAAGGGCAGCAAAATCGGCCGTGGGGAACTTCTGTTCGACTTCGTATTGCATGGGTGGGCCGGAGCGGAGAGTTGGGCGTTCGGAGTCGCACGGACGGGGCTGAGTTGGGGTGAGGATAGCATGCCGGCCAGGTCGCGGCAATCGAGGCGGGGATTCGCAGGCGACCGGGCTGGAAACGGTTCGCCGCCGGTGGATTTTCTTGACCGACCCCAGCCGAACGGGGTACAATCACTTCGGCCGACGGGGGCGTCTCGGAACATCGCGCCGGCAAGGCCCGTCCGGTCAAACTCTTGCGGTCTCTTACGCAAAGGAGAGGTGTCATGTCGCGTCTGTCTTCGACGGTGGGCATCGTGTTGCTGGCGGTTGTCGCGTTTGTCTGGGCGGCGAGCCCCTGCCGGGCGCAGTGGGGGGAACCCTCGGCGGCCGAAAAGAGGATCATCTCGGCCCTGGGCTCTCCAACGGTTTTCGAGTTCATCGAGGCGCCGCTGTGCGACGCCCTCGAGTACCTGCAAGATTATCACGAGATCGAGATCCAGATCGACTCCCGGGCGCTGGACGACGTGGGACTCGACGCGGACGTACCGGTGACTCGCAACGTGAAGCGTATCTCGTTGCGATCGGGCTTGCGGTTGATGTTGGGCTCACTCGATCTGGACTATCTGGTTCGCGACGAGGTGCTGCTGATCACGACGGCCGAAGAGGCCGACTACCAGTTGTACCCTCGCGTTTACCCGATCGACGACCTGATCGGCCGCGGCGGCGCGGCCGGCTCGCGGCGGCGAGATTGCCGGACGTTGATCGACGTGATTGCCTGCGTCGCCGTTCCGTGCAGTTGGGAGGAAGTCGGCGGGGCCGGCTCGATCGGGACCCTCCCGCCCGGCGAACCGAAGTCGCTGGTCGTCAGCCAGAATCTCCGCGGCCACGAGGAGGTGGCCGAGGTGCTGAAGCTGTTGCGTGCCGCGGCCGACTGCCCCGCGGACGAAACGTTGCGGGCGGCAGGCTTTTGGCCGGTTCGCTTCCGAACGGCCGCCGAGGTCCGCATCGAAGCTGCCCTAGAGTCGCCAACCGAATTGGAATTCACCGAAACGCCGCTGACCGACGTGGTCGACTTCCTGCGGGACTACCACGCAATCGAGGTCCAAATCGACGATCGGGCGCTGGAGGACGTCGGCCTCGCACGCGACGTGCCGATCACGGCGAACCTCAAGGAGATTCCCCTGCGCTCCGCCTTGCGGCTGGTGCTCCGCGAACTCGACCTGACCTACGTCATCCGCGACGAAGTCCTGATGATCACCACGCCTGAGGAAGCCGAGACGAGACTGTTGACGGTGATCTACCCCATGCAGCACATCCTGCCCGAGCACGGCAACGTCGGCCCGGACGGCGAGAGCTACAGCGACGCGCTGATCGAGATGATCGTCTCGCTGATGGCGCCGACGAGTTGGGACGAAATCGGCGGCCCGGGCAGCATCGCCTGGCTTTCGATGGGCCGGATCGAGGCGCTGGTGGTCAGCCAAACTCCCGATGTACACGAGGAAATCGAAGCGTTCTTGAAGCGTCCCGAGTTCCGCCGCTCGCAGACGCCGAGAACCGGAGCATCGCGAGCAGAACCGCCGTTGACCGAAGCATCGCAAGCAGAACGGCCATCGCCTTCACCCCGACGAAGGGGCTTCCCGCTCCGGCGGCTGCTACGGCGACGGTGAACGTCGCTGCCATCGCAATCACTTGAGTCCCAACATATTCAAGGAAAGACGTCATGTCGCGTTCGTTCTGGCCGATCGGCGCCGTGTTGTTGGCGGCCGCGGCGATAGCAGCCTCAGTGAACCCCTGCTCGGCCCAGTGGGGAGAACCCACAGCGGCCGAAAGGAAGATCCTCAAGGCGCTCGATTCTCCCACCGAACTGGAGTACATCGAGACGCCGCTGAGCGACGTGGTCGATTTCCTGCGAGACTATCACCACATCGAAATCCAGATCGACGCCCGTTCCATGGCCGACGCGGGGCTCGATCCGGAGGAGCCGATCACCCGGGATCTCAAGAAAATCTCGCTGCGGTCGGCGTTGCGGCTGCTCTTGGATCCTCTCGGTATGGAGTACGTTCTCGACGACGACGTCCTGCTGCTGACGACGTTCGAGGACGTCGAGGACCGGATGATGCCGCGGGTCTATCCGATCGACGACCTGATCGGCCGGGCCGGCGTGGGCAACTCGCGGCGAGACGATTGCCGGGCGCTGATCGATCTACTCACGTCCACCGCCAGGCCGACCAGTTGGGACATCGTTGGTGGGTATGGTTCGATCGGGACCATCCCGCCGGGCGATCCGAAGTCGCTGGTCGTCTTTCAGACCACTTACGGGCACGAGGAAGTGGCCAACGTCCTTCAGCTACTGCGCGACGTGGCCAACGCCCCGGCCGCCGACGCCTTCCCGGCAACGGGCTTCGAGCTGACGCGTTACCGGACGGACCGAGAACAGCGGATCGAAAAGGCGCTCGCCGAGCCGGCCGATTTGGAGTTCATCGAAACACCGCTTAGCGATATCGTGGAATTCCTGCAGTACTACCATAAGATCGAAGTCCAGATCGACGAGGAAGCCCTGGACGACATCGGCCTCGAGTCCGATTTGCCAGTCACCGTGAATCTGAAGCGAATCCCGCTGCGCTCGGCCTTGCGGCTGATGCTGCGCGAGCAAGACCTGTCGTATGAAATCCGCCATGAAGTCCTGCTGATCACCACGCCGGAAGAGTCCGAGACGCATCTCTCGACGGTGGTTTACCCGTTTCAGCATTTTCTGCGCGAGCATCGCGACAACGATTCCGACGTCGAGAGTTATCCCGACACGTTGATCGACTTGATCCGGTCGATGATCGCCCCGACGACTTGGGACACCGTGGGCGGCGCGGGGAGAGTGACGTGGCTCTCGCTAGGCCAGATCGAGGTGCTGGTGGTTCGCCAGACCTTGGACGTACATGAGGAGGTCACATCGCTGCTGCGACGTCCGGAATTCCGCCCTGCCACACCGCCGCCGAGGGCCGAATCGCCAGCGTCGACACCCCGACGACGGACGTTCCCGTTGCGGCAGTTGCTGCGGCGGAGATGAACGTCTTTGCCGGAGCCGTTACCCGAGCGTCCCGTTCGGCGCGGAGAAGAAACATGTCGCATACGCCTACTGCCGCCGGCATGACGGTATGGATCGCGTTGCTCTTTGCCGGCAACGTTCCCTGCCAGGCACAAGTGTGGGGAGAGCCGTCGGCGGCCGAAAAGAAGATTGCCGCGGCGCTCGATTCACCGGTCGACGTGAGTTTCATTGAGGCGCCCCTCTCCGACGTCGTGGAATTGCTCGCGTATCCCCACGGCATCGAAATCCGGATCGATCGTCGAGGCTTATCCCACGCGAGATTCGATCCGGACACGCCCGTCACGCGCGACTTCAACGGCATCCGGCTTCGCTCGGCCTTGAGGCTGGTTCTAGAGCAGTGGGACCTCGGGTTTGCGGTGGTCGACGGAGCAGTGTTCGTCAGCACGGCCGAAGAGGCCGTGTGTTACGGCTACGTGCGGCTGTATACGGTCGACGATCTGATTGCCCGCCTTCGTGCCGCCGGGTGGCAAGAGGGGGAAGGCGACGTGTTGATCGACCTCGTCGCCACGGTGGTTGATCCGCTCAGCCATTGGGGCGGTGGGGGCGTGTGCTGGCGTGGCGCGCTTGCGCCCGGCGCTCCGGAAGTGTTGGTCGTCTGGGATAACCTGCAGGGCCACGAAGAGGTGGCCAATGTGTTGACGCTCCTGCGGCGCGCCGCCGACCTCTCGTCCGATCGCACGCGGCGGCCGAGCGACGTACGGCCGATCCGAATCCGTGAGCCGGGTGAAAGCCGAATCGTCGCGGCGCTCGATTCGCCTATCGAGATGCAGTTCGCCGACACGCCGCTGGATATCGCCGTCGAATTGTTGCGAAAACAGCACGGCATCGAAATCCAAATCAACTACGGCAAACTTGCCGACGCACGCATCGAGCCGGACGTGCCGCTCTTGCATCGCGGCGAAATGGTCCCCCTGCGAGGTGCGCTGCGGCGGATGTTGCGCCGTTACTATCTGGCCTACGTGATCCGAGACGAAGTCCTCCTGATCACCACGTTGGACGACGCATGGACACGAACATCGACGGTAATCTACCCCCTGCCGCGACGCTCACCCGATCCTCGCGAGGCTGGCCCCAACGACGTCCCCTTCGTCGAAGCCTTGAAGGACACGATCACCGCGACGATCGAACCGTCGAGTTGGACGAGCGGGCCGGGCACGATCTCGGCGCTGTCGATCGATCAAAGGGAAGTGCTCGTGGTACGGCAGACAGACGAAGTACACGAGCAGATAGCCGAGTTTCTGCAGCGTCCCGAATTCCGGCGGTCGCAAGCGTCGCCGCCTTCGCGCGGCCGCGGCTTGCTAAGGCGGAGGCTCTTTCCGCCGCGTCGCGCGACCCGACGGTAACCGAGACCCTGCAGCGGGTGCTCCCGGTCAGCCCGTCACCAGCACGCCGGTGCCGTCGATGCGGCCAGCTTTCAAGTCCTGTAGTGCCCGATTCGCATCGGCCAGAGGATAGCTCGTCGTGTGTGGACGGATCGGGATCTCGGCGGCCTCGGCCAGCAGATTGCGGCCGTCGTCGCGGGTGTTGCAGGTGACCGAGCGGACGTCGCGTTCGTAGAAGATGTGACGCTCGTAGTCCATCTCCGGCAGGGGCGTCATGTAGATGCCGGCCAACGCCAACGTGCCGCCCTTCCGCAACGCCCGCAAAGCCGGAGGAACCAGTTCGCCGGCCGGGGCGAAGATGATCGCCGCATCGACCTTCACCGGCAAGTCGTCGGCGCGTGCGCCGGCCCAAACGGCCCCCATCTGCCGGGCCAACTCGCGACGGCTCTCGCCGCGCGTGACGACGTGAACTTCGCAACCGCGATGCAAGGCGATTTGTATCACTACGTGGGCCGACGAGCCGAAACCGTACAACGCCAGCTTGCCTCCCTGCGGCACCCGGGCGCGCCGCAAGGCCGCGTAGCCGATGATGCCCGCGCACAACAGCGGCGCCGCGTCGACGTCGTCGAACACCTCCGGGATTTCGTACGCAAACCGCGCCGGCACGACGACGTATTCCGCATAGCCCCCGTCGGCATGATAGCCGGTGAAACGGGCCGATTCGCAGAGGTTCTCCCGCCCCTCGCGGCAGAAGCGGCACTCGCGGCACGTCTGCCGCAGCCAGGCCACACCGACGCGCGTGCCCAATTCGATCGATTCACATCCCGGCCCGACCGTATCCACCGTGCCGACGACCTGATGCCCCGGCACGATCGGCAGCGTTTCCTGAGGCAGATCGCCTTCGATCACGTGCAAGTCGGTCCGGCAGATCGCACAGCAACGGACCCTCAACCGCACTTCCCCGGGACCGGGTTCGGGGATCGGTACGTCGGCCAGCCGCAACGGCGCCGACTCGATCGGCGCGATTCGATCCAGCAACATGGCTTTCATGCCCGGGCCTCCGGCGGCGTGGTTTCGTATCCCAGCATACGCCTCCCACCACCACCGGGCAACGCCACTCACGTCGCCACCCGAGTCCTGCCGTGTGGTCCTGTCAGATCGCCGGGCCCACGTGCGAAATCAACGCCTTCATGTAGTTGCCGCGTGCAAAGGCCGACGGGTCGGAGCAATTCTCGCGGCTCATGCTGCCCTTGAGCTGATCGACCGATTCGTAACTCTTCGCCTCGAGCAAACTGCTCAGTCCGGAGAGAATTCGCTCGACGGCCCCGATTCCCTCCTGCAACAGCACCGAAGCGATCATGCCCACGTCGGCGCCGACCAGCAGGGCCTTCAACAGCGAGTCGCCGTCGTGAATGCCGGTGGTCACCGCCAGCGAAGCGTCGACCCGATTGCGCAGAATGGCCGCCCAACGCAGCGGCAACAGCAGCTCGAAAGGCCGGCTCAGTTCGAGTTCCGACTTGGTGGTCAGTTCGATCAGATCGATGTCGGGCTGGAGATACCGGTTGAAGAGCACCAGGCCGTCGGCGCCGGCGTCGACCAGCCGCTTGGCCAGATTGGCAAACGCGGAGAAATACGGCCCGACCTTCACCGCCAGCGGGATCGAAATCGACTCGCGCACGGCCGCCACCAGGTCGACGTGCTGCTGCTCGACGTCTTCACCGCTGAGTGTGACGTCGGTCGGTACGTAGTAGACGTTCAACTCCAAAGCGTCGGCGCCGGCTTCTTCCATCCGCCTGGCGTAGCTCACCCAACCGCCCTGCGACGACCCGTTGAGGCTGGCGATCAAAGGGATCGACACGGCCCGCTTGGCGTCGCCGATGTAGTCCAAATACTTCTCCGGCCCGGTGCGATAGTCGGACGGCTCCGGGAAGAAGGAGAGCGACTCGGCAAACCCCTCAGAGCCGGCATCCTGGACGTCGCTCATGTCGACGTCGTCGTGCTCGATCTGCTCCTCAAACAGCGAAGGCAGCACTGCCGCCGCCGCCCCGGCTTGCTCCAACTCGCGGAGCTTATCCAGGTCGTTGGTCACCGGACAGGCCGAAATCACCAACGGGTTCTTCAGGGACAGGCCGAGATACTCGGTGCTGAGACTCGCGCTCATGGTCATTCCTTTCTTGAGGGATCGCTGCCGGTGGCAATCGGGGTGCTTCTTCGGCGTATACGGGATTCAGGCTGACGCGGGCCGAATCAAGGGAGGCTTGCGCTGCCGCGATCGCGCCTTCCCAGGCCGGGACTGATTGTGGCCGACAACCACCCGATTATACGGTGCCGGGGAAGGGGCCGGACACGATCGGATCGAATCGGCGGGAATTGGCCGAATGGACAGTCTGCCGCGACGACGCTCCACCGTGGGGTATGATGATAGGCCGCTGTGCAGCCTGCGTCAACGACCGCTACCGTCGCTTCGCCGTCTCGCCTGAAGAATCCGACGGCTTCATTGAGGAGAATGCCCAGTCGCTCGGCGCTGATGAAGACCGCAGCCGAGCAGGAGGGTCGACGCCGGCATGCCCCGGCAGCGGCATCGGCCGCACGCCCGGATCGGGCCGTGGCGCTGCGATTGGACGACTGGGCTCGATCTGCACGGCACCCGGCAGCGGTCCCGACGGAGCGGCGGCCGGTTGGGGCGTCATACTGCGATGCACGACCGGAGCCACCGGTGTGGGCTGCGAGAAGACCGGCTGCGTCGGCACGGGATGAAATCGCGGACGATGGGGATACTGCACTTGCGGCTCAACGGGCGGCCGTGCAGGGCCGAGCAGCGCGAACAACGGAAATAGCGGCCCGCGCGGCCGGCACCCGGGCGGTCGACACGTGCTGCACGTCGCGCTCTCACACGGCACAGCATAGTGAGCCTGACCCATGCCGGGGATTTCCGGAGCCGGCTCCGTGGGCGGCATCGCCATCGCCGGGGTCGGAGCGCAGTCTACGGCGCAATCGCCCGTCTCACAGGGTGCTGCACAGCCGGTGTCCGAACTGGTTCGCCACGGCAGTCGGTTCAATTCCAACGAGACGACCAGTCCATGGCGCGCCCGCGGCCAGCAGCGGCACCCGCCGGCCACCATCGGCAGGCAGCAACACGCCAGAACAACCACCCCGATCGATCTCAAGCGGCCCGTCAACACGGCACACCCCCGATCCTCAGGTTGTAAACATCCGTCGCCTCGTTGCAGCGCAACCGCGCACCGCCATTGCCGAGGCAACGCCTTTCCGGTTTGATCGGCAGCGGGGGGCCTGAGTATTAAGGATAATCGGAAAAGTTTGCCTAGTCCGCTCAGGCGCAACACCCGGGCGATCTACAAGATCACACCACACAGAAGGGTTGCACCACGCTTTCGCGACCAGTAGCGTGGAGAGCGTAGTTCGACTGTCTCACTTCCGTATCACGCGGATTACCCTTCGATAGGCACCGGTTCTCGAAATACGGGAAAGGAACGCTGCGATGAACAAGAGACGCTTTGCATGGGGAATCGTGGCCGGCATCTGCTGGATGTTTCTCGTGGCCGGGCTTGGGCGTGCGGAGCCTCCGGCGAGCGAACTCGAGCGGGCCGAAACGCCGCGGAAGATCCGCTTGCCGCAGAACGACCTGCTCGCCGAGATCGACTCGCAAGCTGCGGCCGGGCAGGCGGAAGACCGGACGCGCAAGGACAAACGGATCCGCCGCCGCGGTGCCACCGAGGCCAGTGAGAAAGCAGTCGAGGCCGCGCTGAGTTGGCTGGCCGCGCACCAGATGCCCGACGGCGGATGGTCGTTCAAGCACGAGACGGCGGCAAAGTGCAACGGTCAATGCCGCAATCCGGGGCAAGCGGTCGAAGCGCGAAACGCCGCCACTGCAATGGCCCTGCTGCCGTTTCTCGAAGCCGGACATACCCACACGTCGGGCAAGTATCGCAATAACGTCAAAGCGGGACTCTACTACCTCGTCTCTCACATTCAACTCGACGACGACACCGGCGGGAGCCTGCATGAAGATGGCGGAACGCTGTACTCCCACGGCCTCGCGTCGCTCGCGTTGTGTGAAGCCTATGCGGCGTCTGCCGATAAGGCCCTCCAAAGGCCGGCCCAATCAACGCTCGACTTCATCGCCTACGCCCAAGACCCCATCGGCGGCGGATGGAGATACCAGCCAAAGCAAGCAGGCGACACATCGGTCACCGGGTGGCAAGTCTTGGCGCTGAGAAGCGGCTACGACGCCTATCTCGCGACGTCGGACGACACGTTCGCCGGCGTGTCGCGGTTCCTCGACTCCGTGCAGTCCAACAACGGCGCCAACTACGGATACACGAGCCCCGGCATCGGCCGGGCCACCACGGCCATGGGCCTGCTCTGCCGGATGCACCTTGGCTGGGAGCGGGACAACGCGGCGCTGAAACAAGGCGTCGCGTGGCTGGCCAAGCAAGGCCCATCCCAGGGCAACATGTACTACAATCTGTTTGCCACCCGTGTGATGTACCATCGGGGGGGCAAGCCGTGGAAGGCCTGGAATCCGGCCATGCGCGACCTGCTGGTCAACGCCCAAGCCACCGAAGGCCACGAAGCCGGAAGCTGGTACTTCACCCAAGGCGACCACGGGGCTTCTCGCGGCGGACGCCTCTATTGCACGTCGCTGGCCGCGATGATCCTCTCGGTGTATCGCCAGAATCGCGAGATCGAGCCGTTTCGCCGGGGAAAGGAGACTCCCCAGAGCGAGAAATAGAGGCCTCTGACGGCTGGTCAATTCCGTTGCGAGGGGGTACACTGGAGGCTGGCAAACGGAACGACTCGTGAAGAAATCTGAAGAGGTGTTGAGAATGTCGCGTGATCGCGGTACGTCCGGCGCGCTGTCGTCGGTTCTTTTGGTGCTCTGCTGCGCCGTGTTGGTTGCCGGTTGTGGCCGTGCCCCGGCTCGCCCCAAGGCGAAGACGAAGAAGAGCGAGTCGCCCACCAAGTACGTGGAAGCAGGGCAGAAGCTCAACCACGTGAATGCCACTTCGCAGGAGCGCAAGAAGGCGATCGTGGCCTTCTCCCAGGCCATCAAGATCGATCCGAAGTGCCAAAAGGCCTACGCCGGCCGGGCCGTGGCCTACAACGAAGACGGCCAGCCTCAAAAGGCGCTGTCCGATTTCTCCAAAGCGATCCAGCTCGACCCGACGCTGCCGTATCTCTACGAACAACGGGCGAGCCTCTACGAACAACGCGGCGACCGCACCAAAGCGCAGGCCGATCGCCAACGGGCCAGCGATCTGCGTTTCAAGAACTGGGAAGCGCTACCCGAAAAGGCCAGTCAGCATCGTAAACGCGGCAAACGATAGCTACTCGCCGCGCTTTGCGTGCCGCGCCTAGTACCTCAAGTCACTGGAATCTGTGGGTTGAATCTGGGTGCCATGCCCACGCTTGCGTGGGCATGTTGGCGGCCTACAATCCGGCATGCCCACGCAAGCGTGGGCATGGCACCCACAAGTTCGAGTGAATTGAGGTACTAGTAGCCGTACTCCCAGCCTTGGATCTGCATGCCGTACACGCGGCCGTAAGGCACCGGCCGGTAAGCGGGGGCAGCGTAGCCCGGGGCAGCGTAGCCTGGGGCGGCGTAGCGGGTCGTGGGATATCCGCGGCTCGAGTAGCCCGGGTGATAGTAGCCCGACCTGGCCGCCGGGGCGTTGTAGAGCGACCTCGGGTGGGTCTGATACCGGCTACGCGAGTGGTAAGCCGTGATCCGCTGTACGGCCTCGGCATGGGAGCTGTAGCCGAAGCCACGCGAACCGGAATACCCACGGTAGCCACCGTACCGCTGGGCTGCCGACACGGCGGAAGTGGTCAGGCCGATCGCCACCAAGGCGGCCGCGGTCAGAATAAGACGTTTCATCAATCTCTCCTTACGCTCGCTGAGGGGGATTTCCTGCATGGCACTCAGTCTGGGCACAGTGCCACAATTGCCGTATGCGTTGCACGTTCCGTGCCGAAGCCATCACGCTGCACTTCAACCTGTTTTATTCCAACGGCTTACGACGGAACGTCTACCAACAACGGACGAATTGGATCACCGAAAGTGATGTCGATCCGACGACACAATAAGTCATCCTCGCGACACTTCACAACGTGGCCGCCCTATCCACCGGCCTCGCCGAACGATTGATTCCCCGCCGGCACGCCGGTAGAATCCGGGCCGTGGTTGCCGGGGAATGCTACTACGGCCGCCCCCAAAGGGAAAGGGTGGGTAGGACCCATTCAATCGTAGGGGCGCCTGTAGGAATCCAAACGCAGAAGGATCAGCTCATGTCGCTCGTGGTTGCCGGTTCGGTGGCTTTGGACAGCGTAGTCACTCCGACGGAAAGGCGCGACGACCTGCTCGGGGGCTCCGGCTCGTACTTCTCCTACGCCGCCAGTTTCTTCACACCGGTGCGGCTGGTCAGTGTGGTCGGCGAGGATTGGCCCGCCGAACATACCGAGTTGCTCCAGTCGCGCGGGATCGACACGTCGGGATTGGAGATGCTGGCCGGTGCCAAGACGTTCCGCTGGACCGGCGAGTACGCCCGAAACATGAACGAGCGCCAGACGCTCGACGTGCAACTCAACGCCATGGAGCAGTTCGATCCGGTGCTCTCAGAGGAAAGCCGCCGCTGCAAGTTCCTCTTTTTGGCCAACGATCCGCCGCAACTGCAGATGAAGATCCTCCGGCAGTGCCCTGGTGCCCTGTTGACGGTGGCCGACACGATGGATCTGTGGATCGACAACGAGCGCGACGCGCTGATCGAGTTGCTCGGGCAGGTCGACGGCCTGGTGCTCAACGACGGCGAAGCGCTGATGCTCACCGGCGAAGACAACCTGATCCAGGCCGGCCAAGCCGTGCGGGAGATGGGCCCACGATTCGTGGTCGTCAAGAAGGGCGAGCACGGCGCGATGTTCCTCAGCCGCCACGAGACCTACGTCCTGCCGGCCTATCCCACCCCGGACGTCGTCGACCCGACCGGTGCCGGCGATAGTTTTGCCGGCGGCATGATGGGCTACCTGGCCGAGCAGGGCAACTTCGAGCCAGACACCCTCAAAAGGGCGTTGGCCTACGGCACGTTGACCGCCAGCTTCACCGTCGAAGGATTCAGCCTCGAAGGGCTGAAGAAGATCGAACGAGAGGATATCGAGCAACGGCTGGAGGAGTATCGGAGGATGTTGAGTTTCTGAGTAGACTGGTGAGAGGTGAGTGGCTGTCACCACGTCTTGGTGGATTACGCCTATCAGTGTGCCCCCAGCCCCGAGTCCCCAGCACCGAGCCCCCATTCCCTGGACCGTCATGAAATCTACCGTCCGCACGTTCGTCGCCGTCGAGATCAGCGCCGCCATTCGCGAGAAGGCCGGGCAGTTGATCGACAAGCTCCGTGCGTCGCCGGCCGACGTGAAGTGGGTCGATACGAACAACATGCACCTGACGCTGAAGTTCCTCGGCGACGTACCGGCCCGAGAGATCGTCGACGTCTGCCGGGCGGTCGAACAGGGCGCCGCAGAAGTGGGTCCGTTTGAATTGGAGATCCGCGGGGCCGGCGCGTTTCCCAACGTGCGGCGGCCGCGGACGCTCTGGTTGGGCGTCGCAACCGGCGAGGCGGAAATGGTCACGCTTCACGACCGCATCGAGAAGCCCCTGAAGAAGCTCGGCTATCGTCCCGAGCATCGCCGTTTCCATCCCCATCTCACCATCGGCCGCGTCCGCCGCGGCGGCGGGTCAGCAGTGGCCGATTTGGGTGAATTGATCGCCGGGCAGGCCGAATTCCATGCCGGCCAGCTCAGGGTCCGGGAGGTCGTCGTCTTCTCCAGCCAACTCGACCGCACCGGCCCAACCTATGAAGCCCTCGGCCGGGCAAAACTGGGTGGATAGACGTTGCAGGGCCTCTTGTTCAGCGGGCGATGAACTTGATCCACGTGTTGCGCGTCGTTCCCCAGACGGCCGTTCCGGACCACTGCGGCACATGGCGCTGCATGATCTGGTCGCCTTCGTGCCATGGGCGCTGTACGCGGTGGGCCGTGTTGGCCGAGAGAAAGTCGCGGTCCGAGATGAAGCGGGTCACGTTGCTCGGATTGTCGCAGCAGGACCAATCGCCGGAGTCCAACTCGGACGCAAACCCGACGCTCGTCTCGTCGCGCTTCACACCGGCCACCGCAAAGTAGTACGCACCACCCCATCGCAGCCGATTGTTCACCACGTTGAACACCACCCAGTCGCCCGGGTTGACCGGCACGTCGATCCGCTCGACCGTAGCGCCGAATCGCTCGACCAGCAGTTTGCGCCGCGCGTCGGGCACCCGTTCGCCGTTGCGGTAGACGTCGACGATGAAGTCGTCGGTCACCGTGACCAAGTATTGTGCCAGGGCTTTCTCGGTCTTCGGCTTTGTCTCCGCCTGGGCCGTCAAACCAACACACGGCAAGATCGCACACGTCAGGAATGCAGCGAAAAGGCGTTTCATGGCAGCTCCTCCTTATCGGGTGAGTCGTTTGGGACCACAGGCGTCATACTACTTCGCCGGAGGTGCTCGGTCAACTTGGCGGCGGCGGCCGATTTCTCCCAGAATGCTTGCATTCTCTTTTGCTTCGGGCATAATGAAGACCTAGAGGGGGGATCTGTGGTTGTTGTGCGCTTGCTGAGCAGCCGGATGCCCAAATCAGGGCCGGTGGTCGTGGGAGCCTTCCCGAGGAGGTCTAGGTGCGCGGAATACGCAAAACGGATTGGTTGACCCGACGACCCCCTTCAACTCGCCGTCGATCAACTCTCGCGCGTCAACATCGGGGCGGACTGCGCTTGCGATTCGAGCCGCTCGAGCCGCGGCGGGTCCTCGACGCCGGGCCGCTGGCGATCAGCGAGTTCATGGCGATCAACGACGGCGGGCTGGAAGACGCCGACAAGGAGCCTTCCGATTGGATCGAAATCCACAACCCGACCGATGAGCCGGTCGCTCTGGAAGGCTGGTCGTTGACCGACGACCCGAGCGATCTGGACAAATGGGAGTTCCCGGCGCGTCCGCTGCCGGCCGGAGGATACCTGGTAGTCTTCGCCTCGGCCAAAGACCGCGCCGGCACCACCGGCGAACTGCACACGAACTTCAAGCTCGACGGCGACGGGGAATACCTGGCCCTGGTGCAGCCCGACGGGCAGACGATTGCACACGCGTATGCGCCCAGCTTCCCGGACCAGTCGCCCAACGTCTCTTACGGCATGACCGATCAGACGTCGAGCTTCCTCGTGCCCGACGAAGCGCAGCTCCGATACACGGTCCCCACCCAGAACGTCGGCGATTGGATGCAGCCGGAGTACGACGACTCGTCCTGGTTGGGCTTCACCCAAGCCTCCAACGTGCTGATCACCGAACTCGGCACCGCCGATCCGGACTATATCGAGATTCAAAACGTCGCGGCCCGATCGGTCGACACGTCGGGCTGGGCGGTGGCGGCCAACATCGGCACGCGCGGCGACGTCAACAGCGTGCATACGTTCGAGTGGGAGCTGCCGGCGCTGATGCCCGGCGGGCAGATCCTTTACCGTACCGACGATCCCGCCGACGGCGCAGACTACTGGGGCGAAGAGATCATGTGGCGAACGGCCGGCTATGGCTGGGTGATGATCGTCGACGACGTGGGCAACATCGCCGACTTCATCGCCTGGGGCTACAGCGCCGCACACCTCAGCGAATTGGACACGACGGTCAACGGACACCAAGTCACCCTCGGCGATGCGTTCCTCGGCGAACCGCCGCCGCCCGGATCGGCCGCTCTCTCATTGCAACGTCATGGCGTGGCCGATCACGACGACGCTTCGGATTGGTCGTTCACCAGCCCCACGTCTTTGGATCGCGTGAACGCGGGGTTGACCACGCCCTTCGCCACGGAAGTGGCCACCGGAGTCGGTTTCGACGTCGGCTCGGGCGAGTTGGCCGCCGCGGTGCAGATCGACGTCGCCGCCCAGATGCACGGCGTGAATCCCTCGCTCTGGCTGCGGGTTCCCTTCACGGTCGACAACCCGGCCACGTTCGACTCGCTGCACTTGCAGATGCAATACAACGACGGCTTCGTTGCCTATCTCAACGGCCGCGAGGTGGCGCGGCACAACGTACCGGACACGCCGCATTTCGATTCCGCCGCCCTCGAGGCCCGCGACGCACAAGACTCGCTGACACCGGTGGAGTTCGACGTCACGCCGTTCCTCTCCGAGCTGAGCGAAGGTACCAACGTATTGGCCGTACACGGGCTAAACGCCGCAGCCGACGATGCCAACTTCCTCATCGTGCCCGACTTGGCCCGTAGCGGCGACGAATACTTCGACGTGCCTACGCCCTGGGCGGCCAACTCGACCGGATTCGCCCGCTTCGTGGCCGATACGAAGTTCAGCGTTGACCGCGGTTTCTACGAGCAGCCGTTCGAGGTCGAGATCACCACGGAGACTGCAGGGGCCACGATCTTCTATACGCTCGACGGCAGCGAGCCGACCGAATCGAACGGGACGCCCTACTTGGGGCCGATTCCGGTGGCCACCACGACCACGTTGCGGGCGGCCGCCTTCAAGGGCGATTATCTGCCCAGCAACGTCGACACGCAGACGTATCTGTTCCTCGACGACGTCATCCGGCAGCCGAACAACCCGCCGGGTTACCCGAGCACCTGGGCCGGCCGTCCGGCCGACTACGAAATGGACCCCGAGGTAGTCGGCCCGAACAACGTCTTCGACGACGCTTATCGCGACACGATCATCGACGACCTGAAGGCGCTGCCGTCGCTGTCGGTGGTGATGGACGTCGACGACCTGTTCGGATCGAACGGGATTTACGTCAAGCCCCAGTCGACGGGATTTGCCTATGAGCGGCCCACCTCGGCGGAGTGGATTTCGCCGGACGGTTCGGAGGACGGCTTCCAGATCAACTGCGGGATCCGCGTGCAGGGAGGGGCCAGCCGCTCGCCCGACTTCCCCAAACACTCCATGCGGCTGGAGTTTCGCAGCCAATACGGTCCCGGCCGGTTGGAGTATCCGCTGTTCGACAACCTGCCGTACGGCCGCTCGCCGACCGACAGCTTCGACGAGATCGTGCTGCGAACCTCGTTCAACAACTCCTGGCCCCATTGGCATTACGACCAGGCCCCGCGTGCCCAGTACATACGCGACCAGTGGGTCCGCGATATGCAATTCGAGATGGGCCATATGTCGACGCACGGGCGCTACGCCCACCTGTATATCAACGGAATGTACTGGGGCGTCTACAACATCGGCGAGCGCCCGGCCGCGCCGTTCCAGGCAACCTATTACGGCGGCGATGAAGACGACTACGACGTGATCAACAGCGGCTCGGCGATCGACGGCAGCGGCTCGGGCTGGAGCGCGCTGATGTCGTTGGCCAACGCCGGGCTGAGCACGCCGCAACAATACGCCAAGGTGCAAGAGTACATCGATCTGGACAACCTCATCGACTACATGCTGCTGAACTTCTACGTGGGCAACAACGACTGGGACGGCCACAATTGGATCTCCGCCCGCCGCAACAGTCCCGATTCGCCCTTCCTGCTGTTCGCTTGGGACTCCGAGTTCGCCATCGCCACCACCCCCAGCCAGATGCAGATCGGCGAGACGGGCAACCAGATGATCCTCAACGTCAACAAGACGAACGTCAACGGCAACAACAAGCCGTCGCGGGTCTACAACAAGCTGCGCCAGAACGAGGAGTTTCGTCTGCGATTTGCCGATCGCGTTCAGAAGCACATGTTCAACGGCGGCGTGCTCACGCCCGCCCGCTCGACCGAAATGTGGGACGTTCGCACGGCCGAAGTCTACGACGCCGTGGTCGCCGAATCGGCCCGTTGGGGCGACTACCGGCGCGACGTCCACTCCAACCGCTGGAACCACAGCCAGTTCGACCTGCTTAACCGCGACGAGCATTACGTGGCCCAGCAGCAGTTCATCCGCGAGCGGTATCTACCGTCGCGCACCAATACCGTGCTCGGGCAGCTTCGCGCCGGGAATCTCTACCCGGACGTCGACGCGCCGCAATATCGCGTAAGCGGCACGCGGCAACACGGCGGCGGGATCGAAACGACCGATCAACTCACCATCACCGACGCCCCGGGCACGATCTACTACACGCTCGACGGCAGCGACCCCCGGCTGACCGGCGGCGCCGTCCACGGCACGGCCTACACCGGGCCGATCTCGATTACCGAAGACGTCGTGGTCAAGGCCCGGGCGCGCGATGGCGGCAAGTGGTCGGCGTTGAGCGAGGCCCGATTCCTGATCCACACGCCCGCGGCCGCCGAAAACCTGGCGATCGGCGAGATCAACTACAACCCGTTCGATCCCACCGTGGCCGAACTGGCCACCCAGCCGCCGGAAGACGACGACTTCGAGCCGGGCGACTTCGAGTTCATCGAATTGCTGAATACGACCGCCGACACCGTGGTCAACCTGGCCGACGCCCACTTTACCGCCGGCGTCGAATTCTCCTTCAACGACGGCACGGCAACGTTGCTCGAGCCGGGCGGGAGGGCCGTGCTCGTTGCCAATCTGGCGGCCTTCGAGGCGCGATACGGCGCACAGGTCAACGTCGCCGGGCAGTTCACCGGAAGCCTCGACAACGGCGGCGAGCGGATGGTGCTCGAGGACTGGTGGGGCGAGACGATCTTCGATTTCCGCTTCGGCGACGGCAACCGCTGGCCGGGCCGCGCCGACGGCAAGGGCGCCACGCTGCAGTTGCGAGAGCCGCCGAACACTCTGCCGGACGATTACGGCAACAGCGAAACGTGGCAGTCGAGCGTGCAATTCGGAGGCACTCCGGGGGCTCCGCCGGCGGAAGCGACGGGCGTGGTCGTCAACGAAGTGCTCACCCACAGCGACGCCCCGCTGGTCGACGCCATCGAACTCAAGAACACCACGGCCGAAGCGATCGACGTCGGCGGCTGGTACCTCAGCGACAGTTGGGGGTGGAGTTCGAGCGACCGCAACGGCGACTATCGGAAGTTCCGCATTCCCGACGGCACGGTGGTCCCCGCGGGTGGATACGTCGCGTTCTACGAAGGGCACGACGTGGGTGGGCAGATCGAGTTCGACCCGGCGACGGAATTCGGCGGCGCCGGCGACGGGGATTTCGCCTTAAGCGGCGCCAAGGGCGACGACGTCTGGCTGATGGAGGCCGACGCCGCCGGCAATCTGACCCGCTTCGCCGACCACGTCGAGTTCCCCACCGCCGCGGCCGGCGAAACGTTCGGACGCTGGCCCGACGCCACCGGCGACTTGTACCCGATGCTCCAGCGCACCCTGGGCGGCCCCAACTCGGCCGGGCGAATCGGACCGCTTTCGATCGGCGAGGTGATGTACCATCCGGCCGAGGGTGGCGGCCCTGCCGACGAGTTCATCGAACTGGTCAACACCAGCGGCAGCACCGTGAAACTGTTCGATCCGTTACGGCCGGCCAACACCTGGCGGATCGCCGGGCTGGGATTCAGCTTCCCACGCGGCGTGGAGGTGCCTTCCGGCGGCGCGGTGTTGGTGGTGCCGATCGAGCCGGACGCGTTTCGTTCTCGTTACGACGTGCCTGCCGACGTGCAGATCTTTGGACCGTACGCCGGGTCGTTGGACAACTCCGGCGAGAACGTGCGGCTGTTGCGCCCCGACGAACCGACCGGCGAATCGACCGTGCCGTGGATCACGGTCGACCGGGTCGACTACCGCCGCGACGAGGGCTGGCCGACGGAGGCCGACGGCACCGGCGCCTCGCTGCATCGCGCGGCCATCGGCACCGGCGGGACCTACGCCGAGAGTTGGGCGGCCGCAGAGCCGACGCCCGGCGACGCCTCGAATCTCGTCAGTACGCGGATCGTTGGCCGCCACGTCTTCTACAACCGTTCGAGTTTCGACGGAAACGACGCCGCTGCCACGGCGGCCGACGATGCGGCGATCGCGGTCGACAAGACGCCGCTGCTGCCGGGCAGCGTTGCCACGCAAGCCAACTACACCAACTACAGCCTGGGCATCAACGGCGTGATGGTCGACGTCGCCGGGCTGGCACCGGACTTCGACCCGGCGCTCGGCGACTTCCGTTTTCGAGTCGGCAACAGCAACACGCCGGCCGATTGGGCCGGCGCGCCGCCGCCGACAAGTCTTACGCTACGCGCAGCGGCCGGCATCGACGGCTCCGACCGAATAACGCTCGTTTGGCCCGATCACGCCGTCAAGCAGCAGTGGCTCGAAGTGACCGTGCTCGGCGCAAATTTGGGGCTGCCGGCCGACGACGTCTTCTACTTCGGCAACGCGGTGGCCGAAGCGGGCAACTCGCCGTCCGACGCCCAGGTAACCACCACCGATCTGTTGCTGGCGCGGAATAACCCCCGCAACTTTCTCAACCCAGCCGCGGTCGATTTCGCCTTCGACTACAACCGCGACCAACGCGTCGGCACCACCGACGTGCTCTTGGCACGGAACAATCAGACGAATTTCCTCACCCAACTACGGTTGATCGAGCCGGCCGTGGATGCGTTGTTCGGCGAAGCATAAAGCCGCGACCGGTGGTCGCGCCGGAGGCCGAGAATGGGGCTGGCTCCGTCGGCGACCGGTGCAGCAGTGGTGATCCGTTTTGCCGACGGTGCCTGTCCCCATTTTCCACTTCACGCTTGCGGTCCTATCGGCTCGAGTGGGCTTCGGGCGCGACCACCGGTCGCGGCTTTATGGCCAATAGGCCGTGAACAACAAGTCGACGGCCGTTGCGGCCGGCGTGCTTGCGGGAGCGGCCGCGCCGGCGGATAGGTCGATCAGCCGCAGCGCCGTGAGGAAGTTGGTCTGGTTGTTCCGCGCCAAGAGCACGTCGGTCGAGTTGACCCGCTGGTCGCGGTTGTAGTCGAAGGCGAAGTCGACGGTCGCCGGCGTGAGGAAGTTGCGGGGGTTGTTCCGGGCCAGCAAGAGATCGGTGGTGGTCACCTGGGCGTTGCCGGATGAATTGCCCGCCTCGGCCACCGCGTTGCCGAAGTAGAAGACCTCGTCGGCCGGCAAACCGAGGCCGGCCGCCACCACGGTCACTTCGAGCCACTTGCTCTTAATCGCGTAGTCGGCCCAGGTGATCGTCACTCGATCGCTGCCGTCGACGCCCTCGCCCGAGCGAACGGCCACGTCGGCCGGCGGCGATGCGTCGGCCCACGCGTCCGGATCGTTACTCGTGCCCGTTCGGAAAAGGAAGTTGTCCGGACCAATCGCGGCGGTAGCGCCGGCCACGTCGACCATGATCCCGTTGATCCCAAGGCTGTAGTTGGTGTAGTTGGCCTTTGTGGCCACGCCACGAGGCCCCAACGGCGACTTGTCGGTGGCGATGGCCGCGTCGTCGGCGGCGCTGGCTTCCGAATTGTTGCCGTCGAACGACGAGTTGTTGTAGAAGACGTAGGCCCCGGCGACGGCCGCCTGCGGAGCCCAAGGCACCACGCCGGGCGTGGGCGGGCCGTGTTGCCAACTGGCCGGGTCGTCGCCCCACGCGTCGGCCGCGGACCGCTGCAATGACTCGCCGCCGCCGTCGGGCTGCGTGGGCCAGTCGCCGTCGCGGCCGTAGTCCACTTTGTCGACCAGCAGATAGGGCACGAATTCAGACTGCCCCGGGACCGGTTCGTCGGGCCGCAGCAGCCGGAGCGTCTCGCCGGAGTTGTCCAACGCTCCGGGATACGGCCCGAAGATCGGCACGCCGGCCGGCACTCCGTATCGCCCTCGAAACACGGCCGGCTCGATCGACACCACCAGCGCCGCGCCGAAGGCCGGGATTTGGGCCGTGCCGGGAAAGCGGTAGCGCAGCCCGTCGAAGTCCCAGGTGTGCGAGGGGAACGTCGGATCGAACAACGGCACCGCCTCGGCGGTGCGGTTATAGAGTTCGACGAACTCGTTGCCGCCCTCGGGCGGATGATACATGATCTCGCTGATCACCACCGAGCCGATCCGCGGGCCGGTGTTGGGGCCGTCCAAGGTGGGCTCAGCCATGGGAGCCATCCGGCCGGTCGCGTCCGGCCAGCGTCCGAACGTCTCACCGACGGCCGCCGGAGGGAAACTCACGTGGTCGGCGAAGCGCGTCAGATTGCCCGCCGCGTCCGCCTCCATCAGCCAAACGTCGTCGCCGTGGGCGCTGCTCAGCGCAAAGCCGTTCTCGCCCACGCCGCCGAACTCGTTCTCCGCGAAGGCCAGCACGCCGCCCTCGTAATGGCCCTCGTAGAGCGTAAGATACTCACCCGGGCCGATCTGTACGCCGGCGGGAATGCGGTATCTCTTGTAGTCGCCGTTCTGATCGCTCGAGGCCCAGCCCCATTCGTCGCTGAGGAACCAGCCGGCCAGGTCGATCGGCTGCTCGGTCACATTGTGCAATTCGATCGCGTCGACCGCCGGGGCTTCGCTGTGCGAGAGCACCTCGTTGATCACCACGCCGGCCGCCGCAGCCGGGCCGCTGCCGGGAGTTCCGCCGTAGCCGACGCTGCTCTGCCAGTTGTCGTCGTCTTGAAGAAACACCAGCCGGTCTTCGGCGGGCGCCGTTGGCACGCCGGCCGGATCGACCAACTCAAGCGACGCACCTTTGCCGTCGGCCCGCCCCGGCCAGCCGCCGCCGTCATTGAAGCGGAAATCGACGATCGTCGCGCCGGTGCGATCGCTGAGCATGGCCAGCCGTTCGCCGCTGTTGTCGAGTTGGCCATCGTACGTGCCGGCCACGTTGACCGTGTCGCCGTAGCGGGACTCAAAGGCGTCGAGGTCGGACGCGACGACCACGGTTTGCTGCGGTCCGAGCTCAACGGCACCGGCCTCGGCAAAATCGAAACGAACGCCGCCCGAAAAACGCACGCCGGTCAGATCGATCCGTTCGTCGGAGAGGTTCAGCAACTCGATGAACTCAAAGGCCTCCGCGTCGACGTCCTCATTGCCGCCTTCGGCCCCCTGTGGATCGTGGGGGTGGTAGTGGATCTCGCTGATCGCCAGGTTGGCGGCCGTGGCCGGCTGGCCGAGGAAGAACTGGGCATCGCTCAGTGCACTCCACTGGCTGCCGTTTTTGGCCCGGGCCTTCACAACGGCCGACTTCCCGAGCGGAACCGTGGTGCCGCTGGCAACCGCAATCGCCTCGGGAGCGACGGCCCCGCCGGGCAGCCGGGGATCGCTGCCATCGGTCGTGTAGTAGATCGTCCCGGATGCGGCGGTCACCGAGAGCACTTCGCCATCGCCCACTTCGCCGCCGTGCTGTGTGGCCGCGTCGACTTGATACACCGGCGCAGCGGTCGACGGATAGAGGCTCATATTGCGATACTGCTGCAACACGTTCGCCGTACGGGACGGGAAGTAGGTGTCGATCAGCCGGCGTTGTTCGGGCAGCCAGTGGTCGTTCTTGGTATAGAATTCGTATGGCCCGTTGCTGGAAGAGTGGACGTCGCGGCGATAGTCGCCCCAGCGTGCCGATTCGCCGATGATCGCCAGATCGAGTTCGTCGGCCCGGCGCATCCAGCGTTCGGCGGTAGTCGCCGGCGTCATCGCGCCGTCGTAGAAGAAGTGCTTGTGCAACCGGTCGGCGACCAGCAGGCGGAACTCCTCGCTGCCGCGGAGCCGGTTAAACAGTGCGCTCGGCCTGTTCGAGTTGTTCACGCCGGTGCGATTGGCGCCCACGCTTTCGAGGATCCGTTCGGCGTCCCAACTGTAGATCTTCCAGGGCGCGTCGTCGGGGCCGCCGCCGGCCGCCCGCCAGTTGTGGCCGTCCCAGTCGGAGTTGGCGCCGTAGTGGTTGACGATCATGTAGTCGGCCAGGTTCACCACGTCGAGCTTCTGTTGGATCTGCTCGTACTCGTTCAGAGTGATGCCACCGCCGGTGGCCGAGGAAACGAGATTGTGCAAGTCGCTCCAAGATCTCGATCCCGGCAGCCCGTCAATCTGGTTGCCGCTGTTCAGCGCGTCGAGTTTCTCGTCGTCGCCACCGTTGTACTGGGCGTAGTGGGAAGCCTCCTGGCGTTCGTGAACGTTGTAGACGCCCCAGTAGATCCCGTTCAGATAGAGATGCGCGTAAGTGCCCGCCCCGGCGTCCTCTTGTCCCATCTCCAACAGCGAGTCGCGGGCCCACTGGTCGCGGATCATCGAACCGCGGCGCCGTTGGCCGGAATCCCAGTGGATCCAGGAGTTGTTGTACATCGCGCGAAGCTGCAGGCTGTTGAAGCGATCGTCGGCCGAATCGCCGAACAGCGGGAAGTCGAGCCGGCCCTCGCCGTAGAGGTTGCGGAATCGCAGGCTCATCGAGTGTTTGGGCGACTTGCCGGTGTTGCGGCTGGCCCCGCCTTGCATCTTCATCCCGCAGTCGACCTGAAAGCCCTCGCTGCCGTCGGGGTAGATCCATTCGGCCGAAACCGCCTTCTCCAGCGATTTGCTGCCGGGGTTCAGATAGAGCCCGCTGCTGCTGAAGAGGTTCTCCATCGGCGTGACCACCGAAAGCGAGGGGATCGACGCGAGGCCTTCCAGGAATTCGTCGCGGTAGTCCGGGTCGTTGACAACTTCCGGGTCGACGTCGTAATCGGCAGCCGGCGCGCCGCTCCAGGAACTCGGATAGCCGACCGGCCGCGTCTGCTGGGCGACCTTTTCCGGGAAGATGTACGTCTGGGTGTCGACGTTGGTCGAGGTGTAGCCCGGCCTGTGGGCCAACGCCCGCAGCATCGTCGTGGTGTCGACCGCGATCGGCCCGGTGTAGACGATTCCTCGCGTTTCCGTGGGAACGCCGCCGTCGAGCGTGTAGCGGATCTCGGCGTCTTTGGTGTCGGTGGTGATCTCGACCGTGATCGCTTCGGTAAACAGGCCGCGGTCTACGCTGAATCGCGTGTCTTCCACCCAGCCAAGCGTTCCCTGCACGTTTTGGCGTCCCGGCGTGGGAGCGGTCATGTATTGCGGATCGCTGAGATTGCTGATGCCGATCAACTCCGGCACCAGCAGCAGATCGCCGTCGTCGGCCGCGGCGTTCAGGCCGTGGATCGCCAGCACGTTGCTGCCCGGCCGCAGGGCGAAGAGCATGTGATCGGTGACGTCGATGTCCTCGTAGGCGGCTGCTTGCCGATCGGTGCGTGAGTCGGTGGCGGCGGAGGTGGCCTCGAGCACGTCGGGGGCGTTTCGCCGGGCGATCTCGATGCCGTTGAGATAAGCCACGAAGCCGTCGTCGTACTTCATCCGCAACAGCAGTTCGTCGAACCCCGACATATCCTCGACGGCAAACTCGATCCGCGACCAAACCGAAGCGTTCACGCCCTGCATCGCCGCCGCGACGTCGGTGTGGATCAACGCATCCAGGGCGGGCTGCCCCTGGCTGAAGCCCAGGCCGGTCAGGTTCGGCGTGGCGTCGCCGAAAGGCACGGCCACGTAGGGATTCTCGGTACCCTTGCTAGCCTCATAAGTCCAATCGAAGTCGCCGGCCAGGTTGACGTCGTAGTGGCCGGTCCGCTCGATCACCGTGGCCGGCTCGCTGCGGATCTCGGCCAGCTCGCGGACGATATTCTCAAACAGCGTGTCGAACTGCGGCGTGCGGAAGGAATCGAACCGATAGGAGCCCGAGTCGTAGCCCCCGTCGGGCAGCAGGACGCGCCGCTCGCCGGACGTGCCGAAGTGGGTCGCGCCGCCGTCGTCCAGATCGAGCCCGGCGGGAACGTCCACCAGATAAGGCGAGCCGTCGAAGGTACCCAGCAGCGCGGTCTCCGCGCGAATCGTGCCCGGTTCGGGTACGAAGATCGGCTTGGGGCTTTGCAACAGCGGGCTGAAATCGAAGAGCTGCACCGGATCGGAAAGGCTCGTCAACAGCGAGTGGTCCTCCATTCCGGCGACGATCTGCATCGTGGTTTCCGCCGACGCGGCAGTCAACGCGTCACCGGTCGTCCAGCCCCACTTGTCGCTGTCGCCGCCGCGGGCGATGAAGCTGTTCATCAGCAAGATCGGCGTGCCCAACTCGTTCCACTGCTGGCGCGTCTCGCCGTGGTAGCGGCTGTTGGTGTTTCGCGTAATGACGATTAGGTCGGCCGATTCCAGCGCCGCCTCGTTCGCGCCATTGTCGAACGGCTCGTAAACGTCGCGAAAGGCGGCCGACATGCCGCTGGTGTCGACGGTGAAGCCGAGCGCGTCGAGTTGCGCCAGCAGCGGAGCGTCGCGCCCGTCGGGCGGCTGATCGCTGACGACCAACGCCGTGCGCTTGTCGGCCGCGCTGGAGGGCGCCGCCGCGCCGATCCACTGCTCGCCCGCCGTCAGGTTCGCAAACCCGCCCACACTGACGCTCAGCGCCGCGATTTCCGACGGCCCGTAACCCCAGACGAGGAAGTCGGCCACGTTGCCCGTATCGTCCACGATCATGGCCCAGCCGCGATCGGTGTCCCAGTCCACCTCGGCGCCGAAGTAATGGTCGGCCGCATCGTCGCTGCGGTAGAGCACCTGCCGCGACTCGACCGACGACGGCAGGTTCCAGACGGTCGGATTGACGGCGTTGACGTCGCCGGCCGAAGCGTCGTTGACCGCTACGAACCAGCCGGCCGTAGCGAGCTGCCCGCGGGCGACGTTCTGGATCTCGATCCAATCCGTATCGCCCACGCCGACTTCGCTGATCACCATGCCCGCCGTGCCGCTGGTAATTGCGTCGACGAATCCCGCGTCGTCGTGAATCCAAGTCAGCGAATCCTCGCCGGCTTCCGGCACCCGATAGCCGACCGGGGCGCCGGCCGTCACCAGCGTGGTCCAAGTCGGGCCCGTATCGCCCACGCCGAAAGAGACGTCGGGAAGCTGATCGGGAAACTCGGGCGAATACTCGTGGGCAATCGTGCCGTCCGGCTTGACCAGCGCCAGGTATTCCCCGTCGCCGTCGAGCTTGAAGTTGGCGTGCTGCGCGCCCTGCGCCGTGTCGCCCGAAGCCGCCACCAGGAGATACTCGCCCGGGTCGAGCGCCCCGGCGGGCAATTCCCACTTGGCCAGATTGTCGGCCCGATCGGTCAGATGCCAACCCTGCAAGTCCACCGCCGAGGCCGACGGGTTGTAGATCTCGATCCAATCGGGGAAGTCGTTGCCGATGGCCTGAGTGCTGTTGTTGACCGCCATGAACTCGTTGATCAACAACGGCCCGACGTCCAACATCTGCCGCGGCTCGAGCGGCTCGAAGGCCAACCGCGCGCCACGGCCACGCTTGGCGGCCCGTTGCGCCCGCATCGCCGGTGTAAGCATTCGCCCAACCCGTTCGTAGTGCCCCGATTCATCGGGGCCGTGCAGCGGAATCTTGCGAAAGACCGCATGAATGCGGTCACTACGAACGGCTCTTGACGGGTTGGGTGATCGCGTACCCGCCGGTCGTAGTAAGCCCTCGCCGTTGTTGGAGTTGCGCACCGAGACCTCTCCTTAGAGTTTCTGCGAATCCGCCTCTGCGCAAGATCCCTGCGCATACCCCCATTATCGCTAGAATCGCCAAAACTGCAATGAGATAGTAGGCATCTGAGATAGTAGGCATCTCGCTCCGCGAGATAGCCAACCGTCTCGCGGAGCGAGACGACCACGTTGCCTTCGACTACTTCGCCTGCTCCGCCGCCAGCGTCCGCTGCCACTGCTCGATCAACCGCAGCGCCGCGATCGGCGTGGTCTCCTCCAGGTTGACCTTTCGCAGGTCGTCCAGCAGCGGATGGTCGGCCGGGCCGAAGAACGTGAGTTGGATCTCGCCGCTGCGGCGGGTTTGGCCGCCGCGGGCGATCTTGGCGCGGCCGGCCGCGTCGTGGTGCTCGTCTTCGAGTTGGTAGAGGATCTCCTTGCTGCGATCGATCACGTCGCGCGGCACGCCCGCCAGGCGGGCCACGTGGATGCCGTAGCTCTTGTCGGCCGCGCCGTCGACGATCTTGTGCAGAAAGACCACTTCGTCTTGCCACTCACGGACCGCCACGTTGAGGTTCTTCACCTGATCGAGCGATTGTTCCAGATCGGTCAACTCGTGGTAGTGCGTAGCGAACAGCGTACGGCAGCCGGTCCTCTCGTGCAGATATTCGACTACCGACCAAGCCAGCGAGATGCCGTCGTACGTGCTCGTACCGCGGCCGATCTCGTCGAGGATCACCAGGCTGCGGCGGGTGGCCGTGTTGAGAATCCGGGCCGTCTCGGTCATTTCGACCATGAACGTACTCTGCCCGCGGGTCAACTCGTCGCTGGCACCCACCCGGGCGAAGATCCGGTCGGCCAGTCCGATCGTGGCCTCCCTGGCCGGCACGAAGCTGCCGATCTGGGCCATCAACGTCAGCAGGGCGACCTGCCGGATATACGTACTCTTGCCGGCCATGTTCGGACCGGTGATCAACAGAATGGTGCCCGACTCGCCGCCGGCCGTGGTGTCGTTGGGCACAAACGTCCCTTCCGGCTCGATGATGTCCAACACCGGATGCCGCCCGTCGACGATCTGCAACTCGGGCTCTTCGGCCATTTTCGGCCGGCAGTAGTTTCGCTCGCGGGCCAGCTCGGCCAAGGCGGCCAGCGCGTCGATCTGGGCCAGCACGGCGGCGGTCGCTTGCATGCGGCGGCGGGAAGCAGCCACCGCCTCGCGGAGTTCGAGAAACAACTCGTACTCCAGGTCCTTGGCCTTCTCGTCGGCCGTGAGCACCTTTTCTTCGTATTCTTTAAGTTCCGGCGTGATGTAGCGTTCGGCGTTCTTGAGCGTTTGCTTGCGGATGTAGTCGTCGGGCACCCGGTCGCGATGGGTGTTGGTGATCTCGATGTAGTAGCCGAAGACCTTGTTGAAGCCAACCTTCATCGGCACGCCGGAGCGTTGCGTCTCGCGGGCCTGATACTCGGCGATCCACTGCTTGCCGCCGCGGGCCAAGCCGCGGAGTTCGTCGAGCCGGGCATTGAAGCCCTCGCGGATGAAGCCGCCGTCGCGCGAGGCCAACGGGCAGTCGTCGGCCAAGGCGGCGTCGAGCTTGCCGCGCAGATCGACGCACAGATCGATCTCGGCCTCCAGTTCGTTCAACAGGCGGCTGCGGCGGGCGGTCAGCTTGGCCTTCAGCCCCGGCAGGCAACGCAACGTGCGTCCGAGGAAGCTTAAATCCCGCGGGCTGGCCCGGCCGGTGCTCACCCGGGCCAATAGCCGCTCGACGTCGTAGACCCGCCGCAAGGCCTCGCGCAACTCGGCGGCAAGTTGCCCTTCGCCGACGAGTTCCTCCACGGCGTCGTGCCGGCGGCGGATCGGCTCCAACTCGACCAGCGGATTGGCCACCCAATCGGCCATCATCCGCGAGCCCATCGCCGTGACCGAACGATCCAACACGGCCAGCAGTGAACCTTCGCGGCGGCCCTCGCGAATGGTCCGCGTGATCTCCAGGCTGCGACGGCTGGCCTCGTCGATTTCCAGCGTACCGGCCGTGCGATACGGCACCAGCGAGTCGACGTGTTCGAGCGAACTCTTCTGCGTTTCGCTCAGATAGTCGAGGATCGCCCCGGCCGCGCGAATCGCCTGGAGGTCGTCCGGCCGCTGGCCGAATCCAAAACCCTCGAGTCCGGCCGTGCCGAAGTGCTTTGCCAGCGCGTCGCGGCCGGTCTCGTAGGCCAACGCCCAGGCCGGACGCCGGGTGATCATCATCTGCTCGTCGAACGCGGCCGGCAGCGGCTCGGCGTCTTCGCTCACCAGACACTCCGCCGGGGCAATCCGCGCCAGGTGATCGGCCACGCCCTTGGCCAGCAGGCCGGCTGCGACGAACCGGCCGGTCGAAAGCTCCACCCACGCCACGCCGGCCGGGTCGCCCGGGGCGATCGCGGCCAGGTAGTTGCTCTGGCGTGGATCGAGCAGCGCTTCGTCGGTAACGGTGCCGGGAGTCACGATCCGCGTCACCTCACGGCGGACCAGCCCTTTGGCTTGCTTGGCGTCTTCGACCTGATCGCAAACCGCCACCCGCATGCCGGCGGCGATCAGCTTGCCCAGGTAGCTCTCCAACTGGTGATGCGGAAAGCCGGCCATGGGCCTCGCGTTCTCGCCCTTGTCGCGGCTGGTCAATGCCAGATTGAGCGTTCGGGCGGCCGTCTTGGCGTCGTCGTCGAACAGCTCGTAGAAATCACCCATGCGGAAAAGCAACAGGGCGTCGGGGCACGCCTGCTTCGCTTCCCGGTACTGTTTCATCATCGGAGTGGTGGCCATGGCCCAATGCTAGCAGATGGCCTCACGGTGGCTCAAGGGGGACGTTGACAGGACGGCACCTGACGGCTAGTATCGTCGGTAGGTGACGAAGCAGAAGCAGGGGGTGGTTGGAGAGAAGTCAAAGGGTGGCCGGGGCAAAGTCAAGGGTGGCTGGGGCAAAGCGCAGCGGTGCCCCAGTGATGCCGTTGCGGGGCTCCGCTGCACTTGGCCCCCGGCCGCGCCGAAGAACGCACCATGACCGAGCCAACAAAAGAACTCATCGACGAGATTTTCCGCTCGCGGGTCCGTGCCGCCCGGGCAATGCCGCCGGAAGAAAAGCTGCTGGCCGGAGCCCGGCTGTTCGACCGCTCGTGCCGGATCATGTGCGACGGCATCCGCGACGAATACCCCGACGCCGACGAGCGGCGTGTGCAGGAGATCCTGCGCGAGCGTTTGGCTCTGGCGCGGCGATTGGAGCAGTCGCAGTGACCGGCGAAGAAGCGGCAGCCACGGTGGTCGACGCGCTGAATACCGTACAGATTCCCTACATGCTCGTAGGGTCGTTTTCCAGCAACTTCTACGGTATTCCCCGGGCCACGCAGGATGCGGACTTTGTGGTTCAATGCGAGCAGGGCTTTGTCGCGACGGTAGCCGCGCATCTGGCGCCGGTTTTTCGTTTCGACCCGCAAATGGCCTTTGAGACTGTCACGGCAACGACGCGATACGTGGCCCGGCTGGTCGACGGGGCGTTCGACGTGGATTTCTTTCTTCTCAGTGAGGATCCTCACGATATCGAGCGTTTCGCGCGCCGGCGCACGGTGACGATGCTAGGGCGACGAGTATTCTTGCCGACGGCCGAAGACGTAATCATTACCAAGTTGCGATGGTCGGATCAGAGCGCACGAGCCAAGGACGTCAATGACGTGCGTGGGGTAATCGCCGTTCAAGGCGATCGCGTCCAGTGGGATTACGTTCGGGCTTGGTGCGACCGCCATGGAACGCGCGATGCGTTGGACGAGATTCGCCGCGCGCTTCCGCCGGCGTAGGGTGGGATTTGAGGCGATCAGGCCGTAGAATACGACGGGGGACGGGGCTCGACGCGGGTATGCACGAGGAGGAGATTATGACGCCTTGCCAATATACGCGGCGCGACGCCCTTCGCCACGGCCTGCACTCCGCCGGCATGCTCGCTGGCGGCAGCCTGGCATCGACGTTTGCGGCAGAACCGCAATCGCCGCCGAACCTGCCCGACCGCTCGAAGGACGCCCCCACGGCCCCGGTGGCGATCCAACGCTGCGAGTCGTACGAGCCGCAGTTGGTTCGCCGGCGGATCGACAAGGCGATCGACCTGATCGGCGGCATCGGCAAGCTGGTCGGCGGCAAGACGGTGGCCGTGAAGCTCAACGTCACCGGCGGGCCGGGCGGAAAGCTCGGCGGACTGCCGGCATACCGCACGTATCACGTCCATCCGAACATGGTGGCCGCGCTCTGTGCCGCGCTCTGCGACGCGGGAGCGAAGCGGATCGTGATCGTCGAGAGTCAGTTCTCCCGCAAGCCGCCCGAGGAGTTGCTGATCGCCGGCGACTGGGACGTGGCCGCGATCAAGTCGGCCGGCGGTCAGCGAGTGACGTTCGAGGACACGCGCAATCGCGGCCGCTGGCCCAAGTATAGCCGCTTGAAGGTCCCTTGGGGCGGCTTCGTCTTTCCGGCCTTCGATCTGAACCAGCGCTACGAGAAGACCGACGTGCTGATCTCGCTGGCGAAGATGAAAGACCACGCCAACGCCGGCGTGACGTTGGCGATCAAGAATCTCTTCGGCATCGCGCCGGCATCGCTCTACGGCGTGAAGCCGCCGAACGAGGAGTCGGCCAGCTATCGAGGGCCGGTTTTGCACACCGGCACGACCGCCGTGCCCGCCGGAGTGCCCGCCGAACTCGATCCCGACTCGCCCCGCGATTGGCATACGCGTGTGCCGCGGGTGACGGCCGATTTGTGCGGCGCCCGGCCCGTCGATCTGGCGTTGATCGACGGCGTGGAAACCAATCGCGGCGGCGAGGGTTTTTGGATCCCCGGCGCCGAGCCGATCGCACCAAAGCTACTGACCCTCGGCCGCAACGCCGTCTGCACGGACGCGATCAGTTCCGTGCTGATGGGCTACGACCCGACGGCTGGGCACTACAAGTTCCCGTTCCAAGGCGAGAACCACCTGCAGTTGTTGGCGTCGGTCGGCGTGGGCACCAACGACCCCGAACGGATCGAAACGGCCGGCCTGCCGCTCGACGAGGCCGTGCACCCGTTCAATCCCCGCAAAGTTCCGGTGCCGTTGCCGAGGACGTAACCGTCGGTCTGCAAAGGCGGTGTTAACAGGCGGCAAACGTCGGCGCGGTGCTTTCGACGGATCGCTTGGCACAGAATCGTGAGGGGTTCATGAGTCTGGAATTCAAGAAACCACCGGCCCGCAAGCCGAAGGAACCAGCATGGTGGCTTCAAGTCGGCGGTGAGCCGCAGGGGCCGTTTTGTACGGCCGACCTGCGACAACGCTTGGAGTTGGACGAAATCACCGAGTTCACGCCAGCTCGGCCGGACGGCGAGTTGGAATGGAAGCCGCTCTGGAATTGGCCACAACTTGCTGCCGTGGTACAGACCGCGGAGACCGAGGCCTTGCCGATCGACGAGGAGCAGGCGGGGGTTCGCGCGGTCGACACGATGTGGGAGAAGGCGCACCCGTACGCAGCACGCGGCGTGACACCAATGGCGATGCTGATCGCGCTATTCGGGATCTACGTCGAACCGATCCGAGCCGTCCTCATGTTGATCGCGTGGGGGCTCCCGCTATGGGTGTTTCTCCGCGAAGGGGCCATTATCACCCGAATGGCCGATCTCTACGACCACGGCACCCTCGTCGTGATCCCCATTACGCTGGCCGTGATCTTGATCCAGGTGCTGGTGGCCGGGGGGATGCTACTCGGCGGCATGCGCTTACTGCAGATGAGAGAGTCGTGCCTGCGGCTGCTGAAATTCGCCATCTGGAGCGACCTCGCCTGCCGCTTCGTCGCCGGGGTGGCAAGACTCGTCTATTTCCCGCGCGAAGGCGGCTCCGTCGACATCGGTTGGCTGCTAGGCATCGAGATCATGTTCGGGCTACTGACTTGGGTGTTCGAGATCGTTGCGATTGTCTGGCTGCACGTATGTGGCGGTCGATGGCCCCTGGTCCCAGACGCTGAGTATCTGTGCAGTCGGGGTGGGGGCCGACGTTGCTGATCGTGCCCGTGCCCGCTGACGACGGCCGCCGGATATTGTATGATTGCAGCAGCGGTCCACGTCGGCACGCAGGACGTCCATCGTTCCTCCAACCCAGGATTCCGCCATGTCTGCCAATCCCTTACGCAAGATCCCCTCGGTCAACGAACTGCTCGACAGCCCCACGTTACGCTCGCTGACCGACAAGCTCAGTCACAATGTGGTCGTCTCCACCGTGCGGACGGTGCTCGACGAGGTCCGCAATGAAGTGCAGACGGCCGCTTCGGAACGGACCATGCCCAGCGTCACCGACCTGACGCAGCGGATCGCCCGGCGAATCAACCAGCGCGAAGTGGCCGCCCTGCGGCCGGTGATCAACGCCACGGGCATCCTGTTGCATACAGGGCTGGGGCGCTCTCCGCTGGCCGAAGAGGCGCTGGACGAGATCGCCGCCGTGTCGCGCGACTACGCCAGCGTGGAATTGGATCTCGCCAGCGGCAAGCGATCCAAACGCAAGGCGGCCGTCGAGGACCTGCTGCTGGAATTGACCGGGGCCGAGGCGGCACTGGTCGTCAACAACAACGCCGGGGCGACGATGCTGGCGCTGACGGCTCTGGCGACTGGACGCGAAGTGATCGTCTCGCGCGGCCAACTCGTCGAAATCGGTGGAAGCTTCCGGCTGCCGGAGGTGATGGCCACCAGCGGTGCCGTGCTCCGCGAAGTGGGAGCCACCAACCGCACGCGATTGGACGACTACGCCGCGGCCATCGGCGAACAAACCGCCGCAGTGATGGCGGTCCACCCGAGTAATTTCGTGGTTGTGGGGTTCACCGAAGACGTGGAAATCGGCGAACTCGTCAAACTGGGCCACCGCCACAAACTGCCGGTGATCCACGACGTCGGCTCGGGGGCACTGGTCGACTTCGGCCAGTTCGGATTCCAAGGCGAACCGGTCGCCTCGCAAAGCATCAAGGCCGGGGCCGACCTGGTGCTCTTCAGCGGCGACAAACTGCTCGGCGGGCCACAGTGCGGGATCCTAGCCGGCCGCAGTGCGTTGATCGCCCAAATCGAAAAGCACCCGATGGCCCGGGCGCTGCGCGTCGGCAAGTTGACGCTGGCGGCACTCGCGGCCACGCTACGGCTCTATCGCGACCCGGAGAAGGCCCAGGCCGCCGTGCCGCTGTTGCGGATGCTGACGACCTCGACGGAGAACCTGCAAAACCGGGCCGAGCGGCTGGCGCCGCAGATCGCTGCGACCGCCGTGGCGGAAACCGCCGAGGCCGTCTCCGAGGTGACCTATCTCGGCGGCGGTTCGATCCCCACGCAGCAGTTGCCGACCTGGTGTATCTCCATCCAACCGGCCGGCATCAGTGCCGAGCGCCTGGCGGCGAAGCTCCGCACGGGCACGCCCTCGGTGGTCGGCCGCATTCAGCAAGACCGGCTGTTGTTGGATCTGCGCAGCGTTATGCCGCGTCAGGACCTGCAACTGGTGGCCGCTATCGAAGCGTTGGACGGTGAGAGGACGTAGAAATCGGCTCGCTCGCAGTTCGACGGTGGCAAAGCGCGTGGGTACGCCAAGTGTGTTGAGGCTCTGGGGGAGGAAGGTCTCAGAGCATCGCTGCACTCTCCTGCCGGCCACCCGTCGTTTCCCCGCCGGACCTTTCGAGTGGCATTCGCCCACCTAGAATAGCGTCTTCTCCGCCCCAGAAGAAAACGGGGTCAGGTAGCACGGAGGGGGTGAATCTCGCGCACGTGCCTGCTATAATGCGAGGAGTGAGTTTGGCGTTGCCGGCGCAATCGGGACAGCCGCTATCCTACCCCACCGTTTGGCTTGCTGTAAGCTACATTGTCCTGATGCGGCGGCAATCACGGCTCACCGACTTCCCCGTCCTCCCGACGCGACCCGCCCCTGGAGAGAGCTACCGTGCGACTTCTGGCAACCGCGATCTTGTTGTCGTCGTTGGCGGCGGGGCTCTGCCTTGGCCCAGCGGCCGCACACGCGCAGTCGATCGCCGCCGGCCAGCATCCCTGGGGCCGATTCCAGCCGGGCGCCTGGAAAACCGTCTGTATGGTCACCGAGACCCTCGACGCCGACGGCCTGGTCAGCGGCACCGTCAAGACGGAAACGCGGACCACCCTGATGGAGGTCGACGACGAGAGCGTCACGCTGAAGGTCGAAGTCACCATCGAACAGGCCGGCATCCGGCTCAACGCCGAAACGCAAACCGTCCGCCAGGGCCTGCACGGAGGGCTGCTTAGCGACGGGCTCACGGTCAGCCAGTTGGACCCTGCCGAGGTCACCGTCGAAGGACGGGCGATCGATTGCAACGTGCTGCAATTGGAACTCGCCGGGCCGACCAACAAGACGGTGACCACGGTTTACCACTCCGGCACGGTCGAGCCGCACATCCTCAAACGCGAGAGCGTGACCACCGATCCGCAGGGTGAGCGAACGCTGAGCCGTTCGGCTACCAACGTGGTGGCGTTGAACATGCCCTGCCGCGTGTTGGCTGAGACGAAGGCCTCGGCCATCCTTCGCACCATCCGCAAGCACCCCAAGGGCACGGTGACCACCTGGGCCTTCACGTCGCGGGAGGTGCCCGGCGGGATCGTCAGCCACAGTTCCAAAGAAGTCGACAGCGACGGCCGCGTGGTCCGCCGCAGCCTGTTGCAGTTGACCGGCTACGACCTGGAGCCCGACGGCGACCGTGCGGGGCTGTTCGGCCGCAAACGCCCCATCCTCGGCCGCAAGCCCGGCACCCCGCCGCGGCTGTTTCCGCACTGACGGGCGTACACACGGCGCGACACGTAGCCCGCTCGAAACGGTCCTCGACGGCCACGTCGTTTCTTTGTCTTTCCTCGAAGCGATATGGAATCCATGTTGAAGCATCGAAAAACGCGGCGGGAGTTTCTGCGGAGTGCGGGCTTGGCAACCGGAGCCGCCGTGATCGGAGGCTCGTCGCTTCGCTCGGCCGAGAGCGACGGCAACGACAAAGACCGGCCGGGCGACTTGCACGTGGCCACCAATCAATATCCGTGGTTCACCTTCTACGGCCGCGAAAATCGCGACTTCAACGCGTCGCTCGACACGAGCCTGGGCGAGGTCGCCGCCACGGGCCTCGACGGCTTCGAACCGTTGGCGTCTTCCCCCGCGCAGATCGAGCAACTCGGCCCGCTGCTCAAGAAGCACGGCCTGCAAATGCGGTCGCTTTACGTCAACAGCGTGTTGCACGAGGCCGCCGAAGCCGAGAAGAGTATCGCCGCCGTGGTGGCCATCGCCGAAAAGGCCAAGCGATTGGGAACGCAGATTATCGTTACCAACCCCAGTCCGATCCGCTGGGGCGGGCCGGAGAACAAGTCCGATGCGCAGTTGAAGGCCCAAGCCAATGCGCTCAACGAACTGGGGCGGCAACTCGCCGCGATGGACCTGACGCTCTCGTATCACAACCACGACGTCGAGCTGCGCAACGCCGCCCGCGAGTTCCATCACATGATGGTCGGCACGGATCCGAAGCTCGTGACGCTTTGCCTCGACGCCCACTGGATCTATCGCGGGGCGGGCGATTCCTCGGTGGCGCTGTTCGACGTGGCGAAACTCTACGGCCGGCGGGTAACCGAGCTGCACCTGCGGCAGTCGATCGACGGCGTCTGGACGGAAACGCTCTGCCCGGGCGATATCGACTACCCACGGCTGGCAAAGTGCCTGCAAGCCGTCGACGTGACGCCGCACCTGGTGGTAGAGCAAGCGGTCGAACAGAAATCGCCGAAGACGATGACCGCGGCCGAAGCACACCGCCAGAGTTGCCGGTACACACGGGAGGTGTTCGCCGACTTCGCCGAATAGCCGTCGTTTGGAACGACTGTCCTCGCGCCGTCCGAGGCGGCTACGATCGGTGGCCAAGGCAAAGCGCACCGGTAACGCAGTAGTTCACGGGACTATCGCGGCACGAGCGACCTGGGGCACCGCTACGCTATGCCCCAGCCACCCGGCCCCCAAGACCAAGTGCCGCAACGCGCTACCGTTCTTTCCGCTTTAGGTCGGCGTCGTTTTCCTTCATGAACTGACGGATCTCGTCGCCGAAATCGAGCAGCCGCTGCCACTGTTCGAGGTAGAGCGTCACCGGCATGCGCTGCAAGCCGTAGACGCTGACGGCTCCCTTCTGGCTGACCTTGCAGTACAGCGACGTCCGTTTCTGCTGCTCTAGCTCATCTAGAAGCTTGGAGGCCTCCTCGGCAGAGATATCGCCGGCGGCGAGCTTGGCAAGGATCTCTTCTTTCTTCATGCTCGGGTCTCCGGGAAGCTGACGCTTGGATTCTCCCAGCCCGGTAGTATAGCCGCCCCCCTCGCTGCGTGAAAGACCACGTACCCCCAAAGATCGCAGGAACCGTGCGATCCGCTGCCCATTCTCAATCCATTACCGTTACTGCCGCGCCCACGCAGCACGTTAGCGCCAAAGAACTCGACCAAAGGCTCACGACACACACGACGGCCATACCCCCCTTCCTGACGGTTCCTCCTGAGGCCAAGGGCGTTCTGTGAGGCATATCACAGAACGGGAGCCCACCGAATCATGCCTCCACATGAATTGAGATTGATTCTCATTGCCAACTGCATCGCCCGTCGTATAATTCTGACAAGCCGAACTGACACAAACCACCTGGCGCAAACATACACAAGGGCCGATCGCACACCCCAAAACGGATAACCGGTGCTGCGGTGAGCCCAATTTCAGGAGAATACCATGAGATTTGAACTTCCCGACCTTCCGTACGACTACGCCGCGCTGGAGCCCCATTTCGACGCGCGGACGATGGAAATCCATCACACCAGGCACCACGCCACCTACGTCAACAAGCTGAACGCCGCGATCGACGGGCACGATCTCGACTACAAGTGCATCGGCGAGTTGCTCGCCCACTTCGAAGAGTTGCCGGAGCAGATCCGCACGGCCGTTCGCAACCACGGCGGCGGACACGCCAATCACTCGCTCTTCTGGAAGATCCTCTCGCCAAACGGCGGCGGGCAGCCCGAGGGTGAGGTAGCCGAGGCGATCGACAGCGAACTGGGTGGCTTCGACCACTTCCGAGAACTGTTTACCAACGCGGCCGTAAGCCGCTTCGGCAGCGGCTGGGCATGGCTCGGATTCGATCCGGACCACAAGCTCGCCGTCTGGAGCACGGCGAATCAGGATTCCCCGTTGATTCAGGGGCACATTCCGCTGTTGGGGCTCGACGTCTGGGAACACGCGTATTACCTGAAGTACCAGAATCGCCGCGATGAGTATATCGACGCCTTTTGGAACCTCGCGAACTGGGAGTACGTCAACGAACGATACACGAGCGTGTCGAAAGGCCTGCACGTCGCACACGCCGTCTAGTCGGCGATGCGGCGACCCAACGAACGGACGATTGCCGGAATCGACAGCCGATCGACGGCTGCTCATTCTCTCTTCCCATGAACAGGAGATGATTTGTCATGTCACGAGTTCTCTATGTGGTCCTGATCGGCTCGGCGTTGACCGTCGGTGGTCTGCTGGCGGTCGGCGCCGGACCAAACGATGCCGCTGAAACGAAGTGTCCGCTCAGCGGCGGCACGTGCGACAAGGTCGCTGCCGACGGGTGTACCAAGGGAGGCTGTCCGGTCACAGCCGCCAGCAGCAAGGCAGGTTGCTCCTCCAAAACGGCCTCCGAATGCGAAAGTGGTAGTTGTCCCGTCGTGGCCGCCGTTGCGGGCGAGCAGGGCAAGACCGGCGAAAAGGGCGAGGCAGCCAAGAAGTGCTGCGGTTCTGCCGCATGTGCGAAAAAGGCAGCCGAGAAGGCTGCGAAGCACTCGGTGGTTCTCTGTGGCGGATGCGGTCACGTCAAGGGCTCGAAAGCCTGTTGCGCCAAGGACGCCGCGAAGTGTGGAAAATGTGACTTGGCCAAAGGTTCGACCGGATGCTGCAAGATCGGAAAGGGGAAGGACCTTGTCCTCTGTGGCGGATGTGGTCACGTCAAAGGCTCGAAGGCCTGTTGTGCAAAGGACGCCGCCACGTGCGGAAAATGCGATCTCGCCAAAGGTTCGCCCGGATGCTGCAAGATCGAGAAGGGCAAGGACTTTGTCCTCGCCGTGTGGCATTCCCACGAAGACCACGACCACGACCACGACGCCCATGAGCACGGCCACGCGCACGAACACGACAAAGCCGCCAAAAAGTGCTGCTCCACCAGCGGCAAATGCTGCAAGGGCGGCGACGACGACAAGCCCACCGAGAAGGGCGACAAGGCTCCCGCGGCCACAAAGGCGGCCGCCACCGACACAGACTGACGAAACTCCCGCAACCCGCCACGTCGGGTTGCCAGCGTTTAGCAGCCCGTTGAAGAACGGCGAATCTGGGTGCCACTGCTGGCTTGCCCAGCAGTGCAGAGTTGAAACTGACGCAAAAACACTGCTGGGCAAGCCAGCAGTGGCCCCCGAATTACCGAGATCCTACTTCTTCAACGGGCTGTTAGACATGAGGCCGCGGCCGGTGGCCGCGCGTCGGCGGCGCCAGGGTGCGTTGGCACAGCAGGTCACCGCGTTACTTCAATGTCGGCATGCGGGCATCGTAGGCCGGCATGTCGGGCGCGACCACCGGCCGCGGCCTCATGTCTGCATCTGCCACCACAACGCGTCGATGGCCGCCGCAGCCGGGCCGTTCGGCGCGTTGTTCGTTTTGGGCCGATGCTGGCCCTCTACGGCCGTTACGTCCAGCGTAACCTGCATTTCTCGCCACTGTGTGCCACTGCTTCGCAGAAGCAGTGCCGCGATAAGCAGTTGCGACACACACTGCTTCCGCGAAGCAGTGGAACACCTGCCATGAGAAAACACCACCAGAGACCGGGGGCATGAATGTCCGCCGTAGCGAGGTGTCGCTTGCCCGTCGCACGCCGGGTCGGCGCCGATTCTCCGAGCCGGTTGCGTTGTTGCGTCTTGGATGTTGGCGAGAGGGGGTGGGGGCGGCT
>CAYYNP010000057.1:0-38823 GCA_964472545.1 uncultured Planctomycetaceae bacterium
AGGCCTCCACCGCCCCGTCGATGATACTCTTGGCGTTGAGTTCCTCGCGCGACGTCCCCGGCCGCGTGGAGGGGCCTTCGCGGCGAAGGAGTTGATCCTGGGCCGGTGAAGCGGTGGTCAGCGCGAAGAGCAGAGCAAGCACTCCTAGGCATTGCCGGAGAGTTCGTGGGCGAGTAGACAGTAGTCGTCTCGCTTCGCGAGACGATGTGACATCTCGCGGAGCGAGATGACTACTATGGGGTGCTCCGACAACGTCCGGCGTCACGTCGTTCGATCTCGGTTTCATCATCTTATCTCATGGTCTGCATGTGCACGTTCAGTCCAACGGGTCGATCACACCGCCGCCCGACTCGACGCCGTAGTCTTCGAGCCGTTGATGGGCGGTGGACGATTGGGGTGAATCCTTGAAACGCATCAGGATCTGGCGGTACAGCGCCACGGCCAGTTTGTGTTCGCCGTCTTCGCGGCGGTATTCGGCCTGGGTGAAAACGGCCCGCGGGGCTTCCTTGGGAAACGAGCCGGCGATCTCGGCCAGCGTGTTGTGGGCCTGCGGGTTCTTGCCGGCCGCCCGATAACACTCCTGAATCTGCCACAGCGTCGTGGGCGGATCGGCGATCTGCTGAAACACGGCCACCGCCTTGTCGAACTCGCGGGTGTGGTCCTTGTAGATCCAGGCCCGCTTCTGGCGCGACTCGCGGAGCACCTTGGGGTCGTTGACCGCTTCGAGCTTGTCGAGCGTGGCCAGCGCGTCGTCCCACTGGTAGCCCGCCTCGGCCACGCGGTACTCCGCCCACAGGGCCTTGACGCGGTCGACGTACAGATCGAGCAAACTGCGGGCTTCGTCCGGCATGCGGTGGTGGGCCAACGTGCCCATCACCTGCTCGGCCAGTTCCTCTTTGCGCTCGGCCGCCAACGACGACGAACGCAACGAACCGGACAAATACTCGAACGCCCGGGAGGCCTCCGGCCGCTTGCCGTGCGAGGCCAGTTGGCCGATCAGGTCGGTTCCTCGCTCGACGGTCAACTCGGCGTCGGCCGCGCCAGAACGCAGTTGATCGATCAGGGCCTTGATCCACGGATCGGGCCCGCCGATCTTCTGCCAGAGCGAGAACACCACCGCCGTGCGGCGAAAGTCCCACGTGCGGTCGGCCGACTCGAACAGCGGTTGCTTCGACGTGAACCAATCGAGCAACGCCCGTTGGTCGCGAGCCTTCAGCGTGCGGGCCTTCGAGTCGCTGAAGAATCGGGCGTAGTACCAGTCCATCCAGTGATTGTGCCTGTAGCGGTCGTTGGCCAGAAGCATCAGCCGGCAAAGGGCCTCGCAGCGGGCTGCGTCGTCGGCCGCTTCGGAGGCCTGATAGAGGAACTTCTCCAACGCAGCGAACTGGTTCTGGAAGATGTAGCAACGCTTCAGCTTGTCGGCCGCCTCGCGGGCTTCGTCTTCGTTCGTCTTATGAAAACTCTCCCAGGTGAGCAGCCAGAACTTGGCGGCCTCGTCGAACTGCTGATTGGCCCAATGGTTGTCGGCCAGCCGCCGCAGCGCCCCGGCGGCCAGCGGATGGCGGCGATAGTCGTCGTCTTCGGTGATCGCCAGGAAGCTGGCGTAGGCCTGGCGGTCGTCGCCGTTCTCCATTTGCGCCACGCCGCGAAAGTGCAACGCCGGCACCACGATCCAGATTTCGTTGGGAAAGTAATCGACCACCTCCGTATAAGTCCGCACGGCCTTGAACCGGTCGAACGCTCCGTGATGGCTGTAGCCCTCCATAAAGATCACGTAGGCCAGCGTGGGATCGTCGAGCACGTCGCCGGCCTGCACGCGGATCTTCTTGAATTCCAACGCCGCCACGCGGAAGTAGCGGATCGCCTCGTCCTCGCGCTTCGGCGGGTTGCCCTGCGTGAGCAGTTGCTCGCCCTGTTTGAAGATCGCCGCCGCCTTGTCGATCCGCGACCGCTGCAAGTGGTTCAGCCGCTTGTAGAGCTCGCCCGGCATCTCCCACTTCCAGGCCTCACCGGCCGCCCGCAGCGGCACACCGGGCAGCCATGCCGCACAGCCGACCGCCATCGCAAGAAGCAGACTCCATCTTCTCCTCATACGATCACTTATCCCTTCCTTGCTGCTGCAACGCTTCGTCCTGATAGAGCAACCCGCGGGCCATGCGGGCCCACTTGCTTTCCGGGTATTCGAACGTGACCTGCTTGATCCGCAGGTAGGCCGTGGGCAGGTCGTTGGCCCGGCGGTAGGCCACGCCGCACCAGTACATCGCCTGTGCCCGGAGGTTCGTGCCGGCCTGGTCTTTCATGTCGGTGATCAGAGAGTCGAGCACCTTGGCCGCCGTGAGATTCTCCCGCCGAATGGCCTCGGTCACGTCGCGGCCGATCAGCCGATCGTCGCCCTTGAACTCCGGATCGGACCATGTCTCGGCCTGCTTCATGTGGCTGATACCCGACATGAAGAGCACGTCGGGCGCCATGCTGTGATGCGGATACTGCCGGGCGAAGCTCTCGTAGATCCGCCCGGAAACGTCGTATCGGGCTTGCCGGTAGAAGTGCGTCGCCAGACGGACCGTGGCGTCGGCCACCAGCGGGGAATCGGGATAGGCGTAGCAGAGCCGCACGTATTCCTCGCTGGCCCGCTTCGAGTCGCCCAGCTTCTCCAGACACATCGCCTTGTGGAACTGGGCCCGGGCCGCATAGGGGCTGTCGGGCCAGGTGCTGATGATGGCCGAGAAACGCGAAACGGCCCGTTGATAGAGCCGGATCGCCTCTTTCGGGTTCTCGGCCGCTTGCTCCTCCGACGCCAACTCCTGATAGAGATTGGCCAGCAGATACTGCCCTTCGGTGACTAGCGTGGTGTTGGGATAGTCCTGCATCGCTTCTTCGAGGATCCGCTTACCCCGGGCGATCGCGTCGGACGCCATCTCGGCGTTCTTCACCTTGCGATATTCTTTGGCCAACTCGAAGAGGCACTCGGCCATACGAAACTGCACCCGCGCGCCGGTTTCCATGTCCTTGAAACGCTTGCTAAAGAGGTGGACCTGGCCGTCGGCACCCAAGAGCACGTTGCCGGTGACGGTTCGCAGCCCCGGCTCGACGCCCGGCACGGTGGTCTTCTCGTCGTAGCTGAAGGTGACCGTGTCGCCGTAGCAGACGGCCAACCCGGTGGTGGCGACGTCGCCTTCCGGCGAGCCGGACGAGACGTTGGCCGTTTCCCCGGGCGGCGGCTCTAGGCCGGCAACCGGCGTCGGCGCCTTCGGCCCGGCGAACTCGGTGGGCACACTGCCGCTGAAAACACCCGAGTGGGGCAGCGTCTCGGTGAGCGTCATCGTACGGCCGGCCGAGTCGGAATCGACGCGTACGGTGACGGCGATCCGGTCGTGGTCGGGCGTTTGGTCTTGGTCAGGATCGACGACCTGCACAAAGAACTTCTCGCCCATGTGGACGTCCGCGTCGGGCGTCTCATAGTTCTTGTCGAACAGCCCGATCTGACCCTCGGTGGCCAGACGGAAGCTCTTGGCGATCTCGGCCTTGCCGTCGGGACCGAGGATCGTCAGGTGGATCGTGTCGGCGCCGAGTACGTGCAACGGGCCCAGTTCGCGGCGCTTGCCGGCCGCCGACTCGTCGACCTGCCCGAAGGCGTCTTCGCCGAAGAGCGACTCGCCCATGCTCAACTTCAGGTCCGTTCGGAAGACGGCGCTCGGTTCGGCCTGGCTGCCGCCGGTGACCTTCATATAGATCGGGCGCCGCCGCGGCGTACGATTCTGCTCTTCGGCGGCGTCGATTTCCGATTGTGCCACGACGAAGGCTTCAATCTCGCTCTGTGCGTGCAGTGCTCGGCTGGCATTGGTCAGCTCGAAACGCAGCGGCTGCTTTGCATCGATCACCAGCGGGTTCGGTGCGGCTTCCTCTTCGGAGAGCGGCCGGAAGCGCGTCACGGCAGTCGTCTCGCCGGGGTTTCGCGCGTTGGGTTGCATCTCCGACCAAACGCGGAAGAAGGTCACCTGCGACGGCTCGTCGGCGGTGGTCCGCAGCGGCCCGCTGCCGCGCATCGTCGGCACGCCGGGATCGGTGTTCTCGCGATCCATATACTCCGCTTCGAGGTGGTCCGTCGCGGCGATGCGGATCGTGTCGCCGCCGGTGGTGCCGGTGGTGGTCGTCTTGACGATCGCGTGGAACGTGCCGGAGTGGTACTCGTCGGTGTTGTGGTCGAGGCGTCCTTGGGATTCCAGGGCGGTCAGTGCGAGTTGCTCGCCGGTTGCCGTGCGGACGATGACGTCGACCTTATCCGCCTCGGGCGAGACGTCGGCGTCCGGGTCGTGCACGGTCACCGTGAGTTGCTCGCCCGGCTTGAAGCGATAGGCCTCGGCGTAAACGCTCGGCTGGCCGATGCCCGCCTGTAGCTCGTAGGCGAAATGGACGCCGGCGTTGGCGAAACCGGCTCCAAGCCGGCTGCTGAGCGTCCGCGGCGAGCCTTTCGAGTTGCGGCGGTCGCGATAAGTGACCGTGATCTCGTCGCCGGGGGCGATCTCCAGCACGTCGTTGTCCAGCCCGGTCGAGTAGTCTTGCGGCACGGGCAGAATCGGCTTATCGCCCTCGCCGGTCACCGCAATTTCCGACACCCGGACCGACGAACCGGCGTACTCGTTGAACTGCCAGCGCAGCTTTCGCAGCCGCATCGGCGCAGCGAACTTCGCGACGTAGCCTTCCGACGTCCGTTCGATCGCCGCCTTGTTCTGCAAGAACGCGCGCAGCCCTTCGTTCTGCTGCATGTCGAACCACTCGGGCGGCAGCGTCTCGAACTGTCCGTCGGCGGAGAGCCGGCCGATCGAGAAGCGGTCGTCTTCGTTGGCCTGCGAGAAGAAGACGTCGAGCCGATGGGGGCCTTCGGCCAGATAGATTTCCGTCGACGTCTTCTCCATCCTCCGCACGTAGCCGCCGATCACCACCTGCCCATCGACCAGCACGTAAACGGTCAACTGCTCGCTCGGTTTGGGACAATCGACGGCCAGCGGCGTGGGGCGTCCTTCGTCGAGATAGAACGTGCCGCTGATCGACCCGGCGTGATTCTGTTGACGGGGTTGGGAGTATTCGGGGACGTCGATCGCCGCGGGCTCCTCGCGAAAATCGCGCATCGCCGCGCGGATCGTGCTCAATCCGGCCGCGAATCGGTCGAAGCTATACCGCCGGACCCGTAGCGTCAGCCCGTCGCGGACCTCTTCGTCGACGGCGGGAAATTGGCCCAGGCGAATCGGCTCGCCGCCGAACGCGCCCAGCAGCGTCAATTGCGTGATCGCCTCCGGGTCGGGCACGGCGAGCGTGACTTGCTGCACCCGACGCGACCCCATCGTATCGACCTCAATCCACTTGTCGGCCGCCCCGTCCGGGCGGCTCGACCAGAGCCCCGTCTTGTTGGAGTTGATGGTCACCGACGGATCGGCCCCATCGGCCGAGTCGGAGGCTTCCGCCCGCGGCAAGGGCACGTCGGTGGCCACGCTGCCGCGAAAGACGCCGGTATGCAGGCCCGTTTCCGTAAGCTGCGCATCGGTGAGCGTATCGCCGGACGACGTGGCTACCGTGACGGAGAGCGCATCGGCCGCCGCGCCGACGTCGCGGTCGCGATCGCGCAGCAGCACGTAAAGCGGATTGCCGGGGCGAACCGTACGGCCTCCGGCCTGCAAGTCGTCGTCGAGCCGGTCGCCGCGGATGGCGGCCACCTGACGTTTCAGCGCCAGTTCCTTTTCTTCATCTTCGGTGAGCAGCCGTCCTGAGCTGGCCGAGAGCCAGGCGTCGTCGACCACCAGCAGTGTCTTCGCCGCCAGCGGCTTCAACCCCCGCTCTTTGACGAACGTGGGGTCGATTTCGTAACTGATCCGGTCGGCCCCGTTGACCTCCAGCACGAGGTTGCCCGGATCGGCGTCGCCGAGTTGCGTCGCCAGTTGGCTGCGGAAGAGGTTCGGCGTGCGTGGGGCGGGATACAGACTCACCACCTCGCGGTCCTCGCCGTCGGACGTCCTCACCAGCACGGGAATGAAGCTCCCCTCGCCGATCACGCTCAGATTGCGGTCGTGGATCGAGAGCTTCAGTTCCTCCCCCGGCTTGATCTGCGACATTTCGACCTGGCGGCCCGCGTAGACGTCGGTGTCTTCCAGGGCACGCGTCCGCTTCCGCCATTCGCCCTCCAGCAGCCGGGCCTCTTCGTGGCCGTACTCGCGCTCGAAGACCTTGTTGAGGTTCTCGCGGCAGAGCTTGTAGTCCTCGTCTTCGTAGGCCATCAGGGCCTTGAAGTAATAGGCCTGGGTGTGCAGCTTCGGGTCGGGGAAGGCCAGCCAGCGGTCGACCTCGACGTTGGCCGCGCCGGAATTGCCCCGGGCGATCATCAATTCGACCAGCCGGAAGCGGGCCGTGCGGCCGGAGGGGGTCTGCTGCAGCCGGGGATTGCTCAGCAGCGATTTGTATTCCAGTTCCGACGCCTCGAGCCGGCCCATGTCGCGGAACGTGTCGGCACGCACCAGCGTCACCTGAGCGGCGAAGTCGGCGTCGAGGTTGTCCTCTTCGGCCAGGATGACGTCGCAGAGCGAGCGGGCTTGGCGCAGCAGGGCGTCGTCGCCGCCGCGAATCCGCCGCAGCTTATCGACCGCCCAGACGGTGAACGCCAGGTCGAATCGCAGCGGCTGATCGCCGAACGCCGCTACGTTGTCGCGCAACAGTTCCCAGGCGCGTTCTTCGTTACCCCGGGCCAATTCGCCGGAGGCCACGTAAACGGCAAACGCCGGGTGCGACGCGTCGACCGGGAAAATGCCGGGGATCTTCGCCGCCGCCATGCCGCGAAGCTGCTGGGCAAACGACGCCAGGTCCTTTTCGCGCTCGGGGACCCAATCGGTGGCGATGTAGAGCAGCTCCCATTGGCCTTGATCTCGAAGCGACGAAAGCAACTCGCGGCAGCGCTCGGTGGGGCAGTTGATCAGCGCCGCCCGGATCAGCCGCAACGCTCGCTCGTACTGCCGGGCGTCCAGTTCCGCGGGCACGGCGTCGGCGAACAGGTCGTATTGCGCGTTGCGCTGATAGCGCTCGATCGTCGCGCCGCGGGCGACAAACTCGACCAAATCTGCCCAGGCCCGGCGCAGCGGGTCGGTGCTCTCCGCGTTGTTCACCAGGTTGACCAGGTCGCCGAGGATGCCCCGTGGGATGGTCACCCGGGCCAGATCGAAATCGTCGAGCTGTCGCAATTCGGGCATGACCGTGTCGAGCAAGAACTCGACGCGTGCTTCGTGGAGTTGTCCGTAGAGGTCGATCAACGCCCGCACGCGCTCGACTCCCGTCAGACTCTCGATGCTCGCCAGATACGCCTGCACGGCCCGATCGCGCTGGCCGGCGTATTGCAGCGCGCCGACGGCGTGATGCAGGGCGCCGTGCTGTGTTCTATGCGGAAGCACGATCTTCTCGATCAGCGCATCGATCAGCGCCGCCGGGAGCTTCCGCTCGGGATCTTGCTGCTGCCAAGTCGTGATCGAATGGATGAAGCTGCCGAAGTCCCGTTGCTCCGAGTCGTCGTCGACGTCCGCGTCGCGCAGCGTCGCCAGCAGCTTGGCCGCCTCATCGAGTCCGGCCGCCCACTGCTGCGTCCGGTCGGTCTGCTGGCGGATCGATCCGGCGGAGATCCGGAAGTGGACGTGCTCATAGAACGGCGCGACCAGGTACGGGCTGCCCGAGGCGGGGGTCTTGTGGTCGGAGAAGATGCCCTCGCTGATCCCGTCGACGGGCACCTTCATCGGCAGGCAGGTTTCCAGCACACCGAGCTTGGTGGCCGGATCGTTGCTGATGCGGGCGGCGTCGGCGATCAACTCCCAGGGACCCTTCTCGGCGGCGTGTGGCAGCACGACCTCGACGAAACGCCGGGCCGACTCGCCGTCGTAACGGCAAACGTCGAAGTAACGCTGCAAGGCTTGCTGCATGGCGTCGTCACGGGGCCGGCCGGCGGGAAACTTCGGCCCGTAGGCCGCCAGCGCCGCCGTCATCAAGTCGTGGATCTTCGGATCGGCCGCCTGCCCGTTGCGGGGCCAGAAGAGATGCGCCCGAGCGAGCGCCGAGAGGGCCGGGTCGCTGCCGAGCCGGTCTTCTTTGACCGACTGCACGAACTGCTTGAACGAGGCCGCGTCTTTGACTTCATCACGTTTCTGGCCGCGCTCGATCAAGTCGCGCAGCACTTGTCCGTAGCCCGCCTTGACGTAGAGCGTCTTCAGCAAGGCCGTCTTCTCATCGGCCGAGAAGACGTCGTGATCCATCACGGCGCTGCCGATCTGGTTTGCGTCGAGCCCGCCGGGCTGCTTCAAGAGGATCTCTTCGAGCGCCTGGCGATAGGCGTCCTTTTCCACCGCGTTGCGCAGCCACCCCAGCGCATTGCCTCGGTAGCAGGTCCACGGGTCGTCGCCCATCAGTTTCTGAAATAGCGCCAGCCGTTCGGCCTCCGGCAGATCGCGGCGCGTCGATTCGATGAAGTTCCGCACGATATCCGGGCGCACGTAAGCACGATGCGGCTGGATGAATCGGCTCAACTCGTCGACGTCCTTGGCGTAGCCCACCAGGCCTTCGGTGATCCAGATCAACTGCTGCGGATCGTCCTCGTATCGCGCCGCCAAGGGCCGGAATAACTCGTCGGCCTTGGTCAACGTCATTGCTTCGCCGAAGACGTGCCGATTGTGGGCGACGTAGCCGAAGAACTGGTAGTGCAATTGCCGGTCGGGCAGTTCACGATAGGCCGGCAACAGGGCGAGCAATCGCGCACCGGCGTCGGCGGGAATCTGCTCTCGCTTCTCCACCCAACTCCGCGAGCCGCGCGTGTGGTTGATCAGGTCGCTATGCGCGATCGGGCCGGCCAGTTCGAGGAGCCGCAAGATGGCCGCCGGCGTCTGCTGTTCGCTTTGGCCGAGCGACTCCCACACGCGGGACGGGTCGCTCGGGGCATGACGCAGCAGCAGTTCCGTCATCTTGCCGTAGCGCCGATAGCCGGGCGTAAGCGGTTCCGGCGGCGCGTCCGATCCGTCGGCCGGTTTGCCGGGCAGGTTCATGAACAGCCCGCCGTCGGCCGCGCGGCGTAGATGGTCGCTCACCTGCCGGCTGAGCGAGGCCCGATTCTCGACCGTCTCCTGCTCGAACTCGCCCAGCAGCAGATCGGTCAGTTCCGCAAACCCGGCGGCCTCGCCGTTCTCGTAGAGCCGCGGCAGCATGGCGATGGCCCGGGCGTAGAAATCGCTGCTGGCCTCGTAGGATTCGAGGTACTTCGCCACGGCTTGCGGGCGGTTGCCGATCTCGACCAGCCGCAACAGCGCATGCCGCAAGTCGTCGGACTTCTCCGGCGCCAGCGTGACGTAGCGAGAATACAACTCCGCCTCGCGCGTCCGATCGGCGGTCAATTCGGCCAGATGTCCGCCCAGGTGGACGAGTTTTGGGTTGTCCCGCCCGTCGCCGCTCAGCAGCGAGTTGCAGCGCCGCCGCGCGGTGAAGAAGCGTCCGTCGGCCACGGCCGCCTGCATCGACAGTTGCAGCGCTTCGGCCGGCGGCGAGGGCCGATCGAGCAAATCGCGCAAGTGGCGGTCGACCTCGCCGTATCGTTGCTGGGCGATCGCTTCGCGGGCGCGCTCGAGCGGCCCGGTCTGTGCACAGATCGTCCCCGCCGAAAGGAGTATGGTTATTGAGACGCCAAGCAATATGCCCAGGTTCCGGCGGTAGTCGTAACGCATCATATCCCTTCTGGTGGCAACAGGTTCCGATTCCCTAAAGGGTACTCCGCCGTCGCCCGACAGGCAAATCCGGTTGGCCGTGCAGTTCGCTGAAGAAGCGTGTGCCACGGCGCCGCAGAAGCAGTGCAGTTTGCATTCCTCGAATAAGCACCGCTTCTACGAGACAGTGGCACACCCTACAGTCGGGGATCTCGCGTTTCTCGAGCGGGCGACCGTGCCACGCCTTTGCAAAAGCGACGTCAATGATTCTCGTACGATCGCTCGTCAACCGGTCCCGGCCGGACCACCCGCGGCGCGGTCTTGATCAAGGGGCGGATCGAGAGCCAATCGACGCCCTGGAACTCGGGATCGTCGATCTCGCGGACCTCCGCGTCGCCGCGGTAGGGGCACATCGTGTCGACCCAGGCGATCAGCTTGCGCAGGCTGACCGGATCGACCTTCACGTCGTTGTGCTCGCCGCTGGCGGCGATGTCGATCAGTTCGCTCTTATACGAAAGGTGGGTCATTGGCGCCGGCGTGGCGTAGGCCGCCGGGTCGCGCTGGTCGTAGCCTTCGACCATGATCATGTTGGCGATGCCGAACCCCGGCGGTGCGTTCTCCGGCTTCTGATAGGGCTTGCCCCAGGCGGGACTGCCGGTCAGCAGCCAGTAGGTTTCGTCGAAGCCGAGCTTGCCCGGCCGCGGCGTCATGTCGAGCGTCTTGCGGCCCTTGCCTTTGCCCTGGTGACATTCGCCGCAGTATTGGTCCAGCACTGGCCGCACGTAGCGGGCGTAGCTGACGGTGTCTTCGCCCCACGGCGGCGGTGTGATCCGGCGCGGCTCGACCGCCAGGGCCATCGCCGAGATGCTGCTCTGGGGCGTGGTGCTGTGCAGTTCGTGGCAACCCAGGCAGCCGCGAGTTTCGCCCGGCATCACGCCGGTGAAACTGCGCATCGTTTGCAGGGCCCGGTAGTTTTCGTCGAGCAGTTGGAAATGCAGCGCCGTTCCCGTGGGAACGTGAAACGCGACGGAACCGTCCTCTGCGATCGGCACCGTACCCAGCACCCGCTTGACACCTTCGGACTGCACGCCCGAGACGACCGGCCCGGTCGAGATGTAGGGGCGTTTGTACCAATAGGTGTACGTCTTGGGCTCGATGTTCAACACGCGCAAGTATCGGGCTTTGTCTTGGAGTTCCCGTGGAGCGCCCTGATAGACGTTGCTGCTGAAGATCACCCCGCCGGCCGGATGCAGCCGCTCTTCTTCGGTGGGCCAATCGACCGTGTCCATCAACACCGGCGGCTTGGTCCGCGGTCGCAGCGGCATGGCGTGGAAGATGTTGTTTAGCCCCTCGTAGATCAACTCGCGGTTGCCGTCGACGTCCATCAGATACAACACGAACTTGCCGCCGCGATTGGCCGAGACGAGGAACTCTTGCTCCGAGAGCGGGTACGGCGAGTAGTAGGCCGAGTAGTGGCCGGCGGCGTGATAGTTGGGTGACTCGACCGGATCGGACGGTCCGTTGCCCGACTCGGGCCAGGCCACGTCGGCGGTAACTTTGGTCAGCCCGTGGGGGAAGTTGTAACCGCCGTCCGGATCGATGATGCCCACCGAGCCGCTGAACCAGTTGTGATGGGCGCTGCCGGTGAACATCACCCGCCGGCTGCCGGGGATGCTGCGGGCGTCTTTCAACAGATCGGGCCAGACGCTCTGGTTGCCCCAGAAGGTGTTCACTTGCGTGCCGTCGGGCCGTACCGTCCACAGGGCCTGTGCCCGCCACAGCGGCTTGTCGGTGTATTCCCAGCGGGTGTAGATGATCCGCCCGTCGTTCATCACCGACGGCAGATAGTCCGGCTCGTTGTTGCGCGAGATCAGATAGACGTTCTCGCCGTTGCGGTCGCAGCGGGCCAACACGAACGCGTTGGTCGGCGGCATGCAACGCACGTAGGTATGGCCGCGGGTGGTCGAGAAGGCGATATGCTCGCCGTCGGGCAGATAGATCGGATCGAAGTCGTCGAAGCGCCCGCCGGTCAACTGCCGCAGGCCGCTGCCGTCGGCGTCGATCTCGTAAAGGTGAAAAGCCTTCTCGTTGTGCGGCTTGAAGCAGAACAGCACCTTCGTGCCGTCGAAGGAGACGTCGGGACGCCAGAAGGAGCCGTGCAGCGGGGCCTGCGGCATGAGCTTTGAGAGCTTACCGCCGGGCGAAAGGCCGTCAAGCGTCAACAACCGGGCACCGGGCACCGCCATGTATCCCAGCCGGTGGCGCGTCTCGTGCGGCCATTCGCTGCCGGCGGGAAACGGCATGTCGACGAATACCACGCGATCGAAGTCGACGACCGGGTTGGCGAGCATCACACGGCGCTTTACCGCACGGACGCGGAAGTAGAGTTCGGCGTCGGCGGTGTTGATTGTCTCGGATTGTTTCTCCAACGCATCGAGAGCGGCCAGCGGCTCGGAGAAATCGATCTTGCGGCCGAAGCGGGCCTTGATCCGGGCGGCTAGCGCACGGGTCCACTCGATCTCGCTGCGGATCCGCGCCGGCGAGGGATCGTTGCCCGCCTGGTGAAGCCAGTCGCGGCGCAGCAATTCACTCGCTTCGTTGGCCGTGAGGCTGCGGGTTTCGGGCGTTTTGGGCTCGATGTACGGGGCCACCGCCTCGCGCGTCGTCGGCCGGGCGTCGACCAGATCCTTGCGTTGGCCGGCAGCAAGAACCGCCTCGATCCACTTCGGCGAAAATCGGGCCGTGTCGCCGAGTTGCTTTAGCTCGGCGAATTGGCGTTCTACGGCCTCGACCTCCTTCCACTTCTGAAAATCCTCCGGCGACTGTCGCTTCCATTGTTCTTCGGTCAGCGGCCGATACTCCAGCAGCAGCCCCGTCGCCCGATCGGCCAGCTTTCGATTGATGTCGGGATCCGTGCTGAGCAAATACTGCTCCGGCGTCATACCCGCCTGGCGGATGAACTGCCCGTAGTCGTCGGGGAAACGCACGCGCAGGAGTTTGCCGGCGGCGTCGACGAGCCGGCCCTGCGGCGTGAGGCGTTTCTCCACGATCGCGCGCCGGGCGTTGGAGAGCATCTCGGCGAAAGAGCCGCCCGAGGCGTCCAGCGCGCGGAGTTGCTCCTCCTGGGCGAGGATCTGCTTCTTGAGCTTCTCGCGGTATTGGGCCAGCACCGGTAGCGCGTTTTGATACAACGCGGCGACCTGCTGCGGCGTCAAGGCGTCGCGATAGATGCGCAGGTCGTCGATCGCCCCCTGAAAACACTCGCCGCCGTTGGACGAGCCGATGCAACCCGGCGCCGCGCCGCCGGCCGCGATCGGCCCGGAACGCTTCAGCGCGCGGATCTCCTTGCCGTCGAGATAGACCCGCATCGCCTGGCCGTCGTACGTGGCGGCACAGTGATGCCACAGCCCGTCGAGCAACACGGCCGGGTTGATCTCCGCGTCGCACTCCACGTAGCCGCCGACGTTCAGCCCCAATGACAGGATCGTGCCGCTGCCTTGAAACGAAAACAACACGCGGTTGTTGCCGTCCTCCTTGCGGAAGATCTCGTTGTAGGTGTCCCACCTGGTGGGCATCGTCCAGGCGGAGAGCGTGATCTTATCGAGTTGGCCGAAGTCCGGCTTGCCAAAACCCGGCTTGCCTGGCACTTGCAGCATGTGTGTGCCGGAGAGCCACAAGGCGGAGCCGAAGAGACCCTCGGTGCGAGAGACGGCCGGTGTCGTCGACTTCCGCGTCGCGGCGTGGTTGTCGTTGCCGCTTACGTCGCGGCACGTTTCGGCTGCCGGCTCGTCGAAGTTCCAATAAGCCACCAACGGCTTGTCGATCGCCAGCGGCGTATCCGGCTGCTCGGCGAGTGCCGCGATCGGGCCGATGAGAATCGAGAAGAGCACGGCGAATTGCGGCCGTCGAAGAAGTGGGCAGTGCATCAAGCGACCTCCCGAGTTTCCAAAGGCAGGATTGACGAGGAGTCTCCTCACATGGGCATGATAGGTCAGCAGGCGACGGTAGTAAAGCCCCGTCTCTTCGTCAAACGTCCATTTCCCTTCACATCGAAGTGACTTCCCCGGTGTACACGACTACAATGACGTACCGGTGTCCGATTGAACGAGCCTTGCGATTCCCCGCCGCAATCCTTCCACAGCACTGGACCGATCATGAACTGCCGATCCCTGAGCGTGGTGTTGTTGACGATCGCCGCCAGTCTTCCGCCGGCCGCCGCGGCCGAAATGCAATGGAAACACCACTACGCCGACCGCAACTTCTCGGGCAGCACGTGGGGCCAAACGGCGCTGGCCGATCTTGACGGCGACGGCGACCTGGACTTCATCACCGGCCAAAGCGCGGGCGACGTCGTCTGGTACGAGTTTCACGCGGCCGATCGCTGGACGCGGCATCTGCTGGGCCGCAATTCGCCGTCGGAGGTGGGCGGGGGCGTGATGGACGTCGATCGCGACGGACGGCCCGACTTCGTCGCCGGCGGGGCCTGGTACGAGAATCCCGGCGATCCTACGAAGTCGACCTTCCGGCGGCACGTCTTCGACGCCACGTTGACCAAAGTACACGACGTGCGAATCGCCGACGTCGACGGCGACGGCGTGGCGGACGTGGTGACCATGTCGGACCGCAACGACGTGCGATGGTACAAGGTGGCCGCCGATCCGACCGCCGCGTGGAAGGCCGTCACCATCGGCCCGCCGGTCCATTCGGGCATCTGCACGGGCGACGTCGACGGCGACGGCGACAACGACGTGGTTCGCAGCAACGTCTGGTTCGAGAACCGCGAATCGGGACAAGCGTGGACGCCGCACCGCATGACCGAGCCGTGGGGCGCCAAGGCGATCTCTTGGCAAGACAACGCCACGCAGACGCGAACCGCCGAGCTGAACGGCGACGGGCGGCTCGACGTGGTGATCGCCGACGGCGAGAACCGCAACGCCCGGATTGGCTGGCTCGAGGGGCCCGCCGATCCGAAGCAAGGTCCTTGGGTCACGCATCTGTTGCCGAAGACGGACACGGACGCCCGGGGGGCGTATCACTGTCTGCACGTGGGCGATTTCACCGGCGACGGCCGCCCGGACGTCTTTTCGGCCGAGATGGAGGCCTTCTGCGGCGATCGGCCGCCGCGATGGTTTGTTTGGGAAAACGTCGACGGGCGCGGCACGTTTCGCGAGCGCGTCGTGCTCGACGCCAACCTGGGGGCCCACGAGGCGGTCTGTGGCGACGTCGACTCCGACGGCGATCTGGATATTTGCTCGAAACTTTGGCGGCCGATCAAATCGAACGCCAACGGCGGCCGAAACCACTTCGATTTTCTGGAGAATCTGGCAAAGTAGGCGTCTCGCTCCGCGAGACAGCCACAGCCACATCTCGCAACGAGATGACTACTAATCTCACATCTCAGCGAGACGACTACTATCACGGCCGGAGATGACGTCCGGCTCGGAGGATGTCGACGAATCGACTCGTCATTGCATCGCGCTCGAAACGACCGACGACATCTGCTACAATATCGGGATCGAACGATTCACAGTGGCCGGTTCGCCGCGGTCGATATCTCACAGGTTTGGAGGTCTTCGTAATGCCTGAAAAGCTCACCCGACGTCAGTTCGTTCGCGATAGTGCCGTGGTGGCCGGATGGCTGGCTGCCGGTTTCACGGCCACCAAAACGGTAGCGGCGGGCAACCCGGCCAAAGAAGATACGGCCGATATCCTCAACTACAATCCCGACATGGAATACCGCCGCTGCGGCCGGTCGGGCATGATGGTCTCGGCCGTTTCGCTGGGCGGGCATTGGAAGCGGGTCGACCGGATGATCGGCGGCGAAGAAGATCCCGGCTGGATGACGATGAAGATCGGCCGGCCGGAGTTCCAGAAGAACCGCCACGAGGTCCTCTCCCGCTGCATCGAACGGGGGATCAACTTTGTCGACGCCTGCTGCCGCGAAGAGATCCTGGCCTACAGCCGGGCGCTGAAGGGCCGCCGCGACAAGATGTACTTCAGCTACTCCTGGCACATCACCGAGAGCCGCTTCGAAGAGTGGCGCTCGCGCAAGAAGCTGCAAGAGGGTCTCGACGCCGGCATGAAAGAGGCCGGGCTGGAGTACGTCGACCTCTGGCGGATCAGTCTCCTGACGCAAAGCAGCCGCCACAGCGAAGGCGAGGGCGAAGAGGCGATGGCCGCACTCGACTGGGCCAAACGGACCGGCCGCGCCCGATTCACCGGCGTCTCGTCGCACGACCGGCCGCACCTGAAGAAGCTGATCGAGACCTATCCCGACCAAATGGAGATCATGCTCACGCCCTACACGGCCAAGACCAAGGTGGTCACCGACGAGGCCGGTCTTTGGGCGTCGATCCGCAAGCACGACGTCGGCTGGTTCGGCATCAAGCCGTTTGCCAGCAACTCGGTCTTCAAGGGCGACAGCTCGCCAAAGAGCCCCCACTTCGACGAAGACAACCGCATCGCCCGGCTGGCGCTGCGCTACATCCTCTGCAACCCGGCCATCACCGCCCCGATCCCCGGCATGATCTCGCCGCAACAGGTCGACAACGTGGCGTTGGCCGTGATGGAACGCCGCGAGTTGGACGTCGAGGAGAAGGCCGAGTTGGATCGGGCCATGGATCGGGCGTGGGCGAACCTGCCGCCGAAGTATCGGTGGTTGCGGGATTGGGAGTACGTTTAGACGCTGGGATTCGTGTGTAGCCGAAGTCGCCAGACTTTGGACGTAAGTAGCGCGGAGGACGTGGCTACACGAACAGGCTCTTTCGCAAGAGTGTCCGGGTGGCGAAGCCACCGGAGGAGGTTGCCTTGGACGCGGGGCCTCTTGTTGCTGCGCAACCCCGACGCTCCTCCGGCCATGCGAAAGAAGTGACAACGCCTACTGCGGAGAAGCGTCGGGGCCACCCGCGGCACTCCCCGATTCCCTGCCGACGGGAACGGTCACGCAAATCGGTGATTCGTCGTGTATGTCGCGTGGCCGAACGGACTGCCTGTCGACTGGCATGTAGGTAGTTCGATACCCGGAGACTGTGACACGTAGCCAAACGCCCGTTGTGTCCACATAGCCCGAGTTCACAAACAGCCCCCTCCTGCCCGATGCGAAGAACTTATGCGTAAACCGGACGTACCCATCTTCGTCGGTAGTCAGTTCGGTCGTGCCTTGCGGTGAATAGACGGGCGAGAAATCACGGCCGACGTCGGGTGGCACCCCATCAATTGATGAACGTGGTCCGTCTAGGACTTCAATTGTTGCGTCGGGCAGAGGCGTCAGTTCGGACGCATCGAGAACAATCATCCGAACGTCAAGCTCTCGATGGCCGCTCCAAGCGACATCGGATATGAGGGGGAGCATGCCGACAGCCACAACCATCAGGAGAACGCCCACCGCCGCCACCTGCCCCCAACGCTTTGTACGTACCGCTTGGACTATCGCAAGAATGCCTGACGTGCCGAGGGCAAGCGGGAGAATGATAGCGATGTTCCAGCCCGTCCATGCACAGATGCCCAGGAACACGGATAGCGCAGTGAAAACGAGAAACACGGTAGAAAGAGAAAACTGGAATACGCCGGTGCCCGGTCTCGAATCAGAAGACGTCATGGCAGCAGTTCGCCGGTGCCAACCCTGAGTATCTACTCATTATACTGCAATTTGGCGATGACGGTGACCGGTGGTGCCAGTACTGGCGCCCCGGTTGATTCCGTGCATCCCCAGCCACCCTTCCGTCTATTCCAGCCGCACCTCCGCCGTCATGCCGACGCGAAGCCCGGTGGGCGGCTTGTGCATCTGCACGGTGATCTCGGACGTCTGCTGCGACTGGCCGCCGATGGTCCGTTTCCGTTCGACCACGGTATCGACAACGCCTTTGAGCTTCACGTCGGGAATGGCGTCGATGCGGATCGATACCACCGTGCCTTTCTTGACCGGGCCCCGCACCATCGCCCTCACCTGCATACGTTCCGGGTCGATCAGGCGAAGAAGCGGTTGGCGCTGGCGAACGCGGCTGCCTTGCCGAATATAGGACCCCACGACCGAGCCGCTGCGCCGGATGGGGCTTGCGTAGATGACCTGACCGGCCTTCGGGGCCTTGATCACACAACGGGCAAGCTGCTCCTCGGTCCGATGGAGTTGCCCGCGGGTCATCTCGCGGGTGGCGTCGGTGGCCGCCAGCTTTGCCTTGGCGGATGCCACGGCGATCTCCAGCCGTTTCAGCGTGGCCGGCCTGGTGAACTTCTCCAATACGTCGAGCTGCTTGCGGAGCAGGGCCAGCTTGCTGCCGGCGATGACAACCTTGGCCCTGGTGGCCTCCAACTCGGTGGTGGCAATCGCGGCGTCGGCGGCAAGCTTCTCCCGGCTGGCCAACTCCCGCCTGGCGAACGAGAGTTCCGTCTCGCAGGCCACGATCTCATGTTCGATCGCCATCTTCTCCAGCGGATACACCCCCTCGGCGAACTCGGCCAACTCCAACTCGGCCATTTGCAGCCCGACCTGAGCGGCCATCAGTTCGGCCTCGACGACCGCACACGCGACCCGCTGCTGCGACAGCTTCTCCGCCAAATCGGACGAATCGAGCCGGACCAACTCATCGCCCTTCTCGACGTCCGTGCCCTCCGGCACGATCCACAGAATCGTCGTGCCTCCCTCCTGCTGCGAGGGCACTTCGCAGCGGATCTCCACACTCTCGGCGCTTTCGATCGTGCCCCTGACGGTGATCTGCCCACGGGTCTGTTGGCCCCAAGCAGCCTCGGCCGAGATGGCCAACGCGCCAAGGACAAGCATCGCGACGCCGGCGTGCCACAGGGCTCGCCGATCTGCTCCAACGGTCCTGAAGTAAGTTCGCATCGTCACACCTCCTCTGTCTCGAATGAGTCGGCGACTTCCCGCCCGACGCCACGTTCGGCGCCGGCGGCACCACAACGCACATGATGGTCGAGTCTTCGGCATGCCCACGCAAGCGTGGGCATGGCACCCGACTCACGCCAGTACTCCAGCCCCGAGTCCCCAGCCCCTTTCGTCCACAATCAGTCTCTCTTCTCGCCCGGCACCACCGGCGCCGGTTGCGGCGTGCCGCGGGTGGCCTTGCCGTGCAAGACGCCGTCCTCGTCGAACCACAGCGGATCGATGCAGAGGAACCGGTTCCACGCCTGCGAGCCGTCCTTCTGTTGATGGTAGACCGACCACAGCCGGTCGGCCCCGTCGCGGACGACGCACCCGTGGCCCGGGCCCAGGGCTCCGCCGCCGCGGGCGACGATCGGATTGCCCGTGTACTTGGTAAACGGCCCGGTGGGCGACTTGGCCGTGGCGTAGCCGATGGCATAGTTGAGCGACGAAGCGCCGGTGCCCGAGTAGACAAGGTAGTAGATGCCGCGATGCTTGAGCATCCAGGGCCCCTCGGTGACCGACCCGCTCTTCATCTCCCACGGCTCGGTCGGCCGGATCAGTTCGATCGGCTTTCCCTTCTTTTCGAGCGGGCTACTCATCGGTTGCACGGTGATGCGAAAGCCCGGCAGTTGGACGTAATAAAGGAAGTACTGCCCGTCGTCGTCGCAGAACATGTGGGCGTCGATGGCGTTGCCGAAGAGCCTGCCGCGATCGGCGAACGTCGCGTCCGGCCGCTCGGCCACCGCCACGCCGATCCGGTGGTTCACGGTGTAGTAGAGGTAGAACTGCTTGTCTTTCGGATCGCGAAAAATGTCCGGGGCCCAGACGTTGCGCTCCCCGGGCACGAACACTCGGCGGCCCTTCGTCCAGTGCACCAGGTCGGTCGAGTAGTAGACGTGGTAGCTGCGGTTGTCGCCCGTGCAGTAGAGGTGGTACTTTCCTTCGTAGAAGATCACACACGGATCGGCCGGGCCGATCTCGTCGATTACGGGGTTGGTATACGTTCGCCCGGCCTTTTCATCCGCGAAGCTCGATGCCGCGCAGGACGAACAAACGATCACAACAGCACAGAGTATTCTCGCCATGGTTCCAGTCTCCTTCGCTGAGGGGTACCGGATAGTGTAGGGCGATGCGGCCGGCGGTGTCAAATTCGGGTGGGATCGGCAGTCGAGAGAGGATCGATCGGTGAATATGGCCTTCGGCCAAACGGTTGGGGGCCGGGCTCCATCTCCTAGGGCGTTGCCTAGGCTACGGTGAACGTTGGCCTTCGGCCAACGACGGTCTCGCCGGTCCGAGTCCCGAGTCCCGAGTCCCCAGTCCCGAGTCCCCAGTCCCGAGTCCCCAAGTTCAGATCGCCTCCTGCTCCGTTCGGGCGATGATCTCGTTCTGTAGGTCCTGGCCCACGTCGACGAAATAGTCGCTGTAGCCGGCCACCCGCACGATCAGATCGCGGTGTTCTTCCGGCGCGCTTTGTGCCTCGCGGAGCGTTTCGGCGTCGAGCACGTTGAACTGGATGTGGTGGCCGTCGAGGCTGAAGTAGGAGCGGATCAGGTCGGCCATGCGGTCGAGGCCCGCGCCGTCGAGCACCTGGGGCGTGAACTTCATGTTCAGCAGTGTGCCGCCGGTCCGGGCGTGGTCGATCCGCGCGGCCGACTTGATCACGGCGGTCGGGCCGTTGACGTCGGCGCCCTGCGTGGGCGAGATGCCTTCGGAGAGCGTTTGCCCGGCCTTGCGCCCGTTGGCCGAGGCGTCGACGACCGAGCCGAAATAGATGTGGACGGTCGTCGGCAGCAGGTTCACGCGGTACTTGCCGCCCTTAGTGTTGTGGCGGCCGTTGAGCGCGTCGTAATAGGCGTTGAACACCCGTTCGGCGACGTCGTCGGCCGCGGGGTCGTCGTTGCCGTACTTCGGTGCCTTGACGGCCAACGTCTGCCGCAACTCCTCGTGCCCCTCGAAATCGGCCGCCATGGCTTCGAGCAGGTCGTCCATCGAGAGGCTCTGCCGCTCGAACACGGCCCAGCGGATCGCGGCCAGCGCATCGGTGATCGTACCCATGCCCACGCCCTGGATGTACGTGGGGTTGTAGCGCGAGCCGCCGTCGTGATAGTCGCGGCCCCGGGCCACGCAGTCGTCCATCAACAACGACATGTACGGGGCCGGCATGCGGTCGGCAAACAGCCGCTCGATGGCGTTGTTGCCGGCGATTTTCAGGTCGACGAAGTATTGCAGTTGCGTGCGATAGGCCTCGAACAACTCATCGAACGACTCGAAGTGTCGCGGATCGCCGGTCGGCGGACCGATCCGCTCACCCGAACGTGGATCGACGCCGTCGTTACAGGCCAACTCGAAGATCTTCGGCCAGTTGATATACCCGGTCAGCGTGCAACTCTCCTTGCCGAACGCGCTGACGGTCACACACCCGCTGGGCCCGCCCGATCGGGCGTCGGTGAGCGTCTTGCCGTCGTGCAGCATCTCCTTCTCGATCACGTCGGAATTGAAGACCGACGGCTGCCCCAGGCCCGTACGAATCACCCGGCACGCCCGGCGAAGAAACCGCGCCGGGTTGCGCTTGCTGAGCTGAATGCAGGCGCTGGGCTGGATCAACTGCATCTCTTCGACGACGTCGAGCATCAGGTACGAGACCTCGTTGACCGCGTCGCTGCCGTCGGGCTTCAGCCCCCCGATGTTGATCAGGGCGAAGTCGGTGTAGGTGCCGCTCTGCTCTTCGGTCACGCCGACCTTCGGCGGGGCCGGCTGGTTGTTGAACTTCACCCAGAAACACTGCAACAGCTCCTCGGCCTGCTCGCGGGTGAGCGTGCCGTCCTGCAATTCCTGGGCGTAGTAGGGCTGGAGATGCTGGTCGAGCCGGCCGGGATTGAACGAGTCCCAGGTGTTCAGTTCGGTGATCACCCCGAGATGGACGAACCAATACGCCTGCAAGGCCTCTTGGAAGTTGCGCGGCGTATGGGCCGGTACACGCCGACAGACCTCGGCGATCCGCAGCAACTCGGCCTTGCGTGTGGCATCGTTCTCATCGGCGGCGAGTTCCTCGGCCAGTTCCGCGTGCCGCTCGGCGAATCGGACGATCGCGTCGCAGCAGATCTCCATCGCCCGATATTCTTCGTTCTTGCGATAGGCCTCCGGATCGGCCAGATAGTCGAGTTGCTCGCGGCGCTCGATGATCTCGTGCTTCAATTCGAGGAAGCCGCGGCGGTAGATCTTGTCGTCGAGGATGGCGTGGCCCGGGGCCCTTTGCTCCATGAACTCGGTGAACACGCCGGCGTCGAAGGCCTGCTTCCACGGCTCGCTCATCAAGTCGAAAACGCGGTCGCGAATCGTGTTGCCCGCCCAGAAGGGGATGATCTTCTCGCGATAGGTCTCGACCGCCTCGGGGCTGACCAGAAACGGGGTCCGCTCGCGGCCGTTGAGGATCTGCAGGTCGTCGAGGCTGTGGCAGCAGAGTTCGGGATAGGTGGGCGTGGCCTTCGGCGCCGGGCCGCGTTCGCCGACGATCAGTTCGCCGGGATTGATGCAGATCGTGCGGTTCTCGACCAAATGGCGAAACGCCAACGCCCGGCCGACCGGCGTCGACTCCCGGCGGACGGCGTCGCCAGAATAGAACTCGGTGATCAGTTCGGCCCGTTCCGTCGAGATGTAGGGCTTCGCCGCGACGCTCTGCTGTCTGAGGCGCTCAACTCGTGCATTCATGAACTATCCACCTGAATTGACTACTGCGATTCCTCAATCATACGCAGGGGAGGAACGCCGGACAAGCGGCCGCTCGGTGCCCACAGCTATTTTCGACAGCTATCGTTGATATATTTGTTATAGCTGCGCCGGCGTTTCATAGCAACACCCAGACGCCCACGCTGACGAGTGGCAGTCGTTAGTGACGCTCATTGATGATATAGGATATACTCCCGTGGGCTCTTGCTGCGGAGAGAGATCGAATGCGACGGCGTGTGGTAATCACCGGGGCTGGTTGTGTTACCCCCATTGGATCCAGTGTGCCGGCCGTTTGGAAGGCTGCCGCCGAAGGCCGTTCGGGCGTGGGGCCGATCTCGCTCTTCGATACCAGCGATTTGCCCGTCAAGATTGCCGCGGAGGTGCGTGATTGGGACGTCTCGGCTATCGGCGAAGACCCTGCAGAGTGGCAACGCCACCCCCGACAGACGGAGTTCGCCGTGGCATCGGCGGTCGAGGCCGCTGGCATGGCAGGCATCGCGCCGGGAATGCTCGAGCCGGCGCGCTTGGGAGTCTATCTCGGCTGCGGCGAGGTGTTCCAGGATCTTCATAACTTGGCCCAATGGGTCGCGGCGGCCAGCCCAGAGGGCCGTTTCCAGCTCGCCGAGTTTGTGCAGAATGCCCACGCACAACTTCGCGGACGAGAGTATTGCGAGCACGAGCCGAACCTGCCGGCCCATCTGATCGCAGCACGATTCGACGCGCAAGGCCCGAATCTCAACTGCATCAGCGCCTGTGTATCGGCCAGCCGCGCGATCGGCGAATCGGCCGAGTTCATTCGCCGCGGCGCGGCCGACGTGATGCTGGCCGGCGGGGCCCACAGCATGATCACCCCGATCGGCCTGACCGGCTTCCATCTGCTTTCCGTGTTGACCGACGGCCAGGGCGATCCGGCCAAGGCGATGCGACCCTTCGACCTGGAGCGCAACGGCTTCGTGATCGGCGAGGGCGGCGCGATCTTGGTGCTCGAGGCGCTGGAGCATGCCCAACGGCGCGGCGCGGAGATCCTCGCCGAGTTCTCCGGCGTGGGCATGTCGCAAGACGCCTACCGGCTGACGGACACCCATCCGGACGGGATCGGCGTGGCCAGCGCCATCCGCCTTGCGTTGGACGACGCCCGGCTGACGCCGGACGACCTCGACTACCTCAACGCCCACGGCACCAGCACCAAGCTCAACGACAAGGTGGAGACCGTGGCCATCAAACGGGCGCTGGGCGACGCCGCGTACAAGGTCCCCATCTCCAGCACCAAGAGCATGATGGGTCACTCGACGACCGCCTGCGGCGGCATCGAGGCCGTGGTTTCGCTGATGGCAATACACTCAGGCGTGATCCCGCCCACGATCAACTACCGGACGCCCGACCCGCAGTGCGATCTGGACTACGTGCCCAACACGGCCCGAGAATTGCCCTGCCGCCACGTGCTGAGCAACAACCTCGGCTTCGGCGGGCAGAACGCGGCGTTGATTCTCTCGCGTTTCGGGTAGTTGCCGTGTGTGGGGCGCGACCAGCGGTCGCGGCTTTATGCCCTCTTGTGTTCCACCCTCGCGATCCCCGCGGCGCCGATGTAGCCGGCGTCGCCGCCGAGGGAAGCGAAATCGATGGTGATGCGTTCGGCCAACACGGGGAAGGCCCGGCGATTGACCTCTTCGCGAATGCGGCCTAAGAAGCGCCGTCCCAATTCCGTGTCGTGCTTGCCGAAAGTCATTGCGCCGCCCAGCAACACGCCGTTGGGATCGACGGTGTGCATCAGATTGACGATCCCCACGCCCATGTAGCGAGCCACCTCCATCACCAACTCCAGGGAGAGTTCGTCTCCCGTCTCGGCCTCTTCGGCGAGTAGTTTGGGCGAGAGCTTGGCCCCGTCGGCCAATCGTTGCGAGAGCGTGCTGGTGCGGCCGAAATCGAGCAGTTCGCGGGTGCGCTTCGTTAGCGCGGTGGCACTGGCATAGGCTTCGAGATGGCCCGGCTGGCCGCAGCCGCAGAGCCGGGCGTCGTCGGCCTCGTTGACGATAATGTGGCCACACTCGGCCCCGTGGCTGTTCTCGCCGTCGATCGAGAGGTCACCGATGATGATCCCGCAACCGATACCCGTGCCGAGCGTGAACAACACGATGCTGTGAAACTCGCGGCCCGAGCCGATCCAGTACTCACCATAGGCCGCGGCGGCCGCGTCGTTGGCAAAGGCGGCCGGCAACTCGCAATGATGAGCGACCCGGTCGCGAATCGGAAAGTCGTTCCACTCGTCGCCGTTGGGGCCCTTGAGATTGACCGGCTCGATCAGCATGCCGGCGGGAATATCCATGGTGCCGGGCGAGCCGAGCCCCACGCGCGCGATGGCCGCGTGATCCAGACCGGCCGCGGTGACGGCCCGCCTGACAACCTCGCCCATGCGGCGTGCGGCGTCCTCGGGGCCTTTCTCCACTTCCGTCGGAATGCTCAACCAGGACAACGACTGCCCCAGGTCGTCGACCACACCCACCTTGATATTGGTGCCGCCGAGGTCGATCCCCACAAAAAACGGGGGCTGGGCCTCCTCGGGTGAAATGAAACTCCTAGACTGCGACATCGCGTACCTTCACAGAAGCCGTAGAAACAACGCTGCCAGATTGATCGACAAAGACCTAGTATAGGTAGAAATGGCGGCATGCGAAAGCGAATACCGTCGATCGCGTCCAAGGGGCCACATCACCAAGACCGCACGATTTCGGCCCACGAACCACCCATCTGACCTTGAACTGCCCGAGGCAATCGGCTACAAGGCCGCCACGGGTTGCTTTCGACCCGCCCAACCTACTCTTCTCCTCTTCCTCACCTTCCTGCGGAGACCCTGCCATGCGCGTTTTGGCAGCCGGCTTGGCGTTCTGCTGTTTTTGGATCGCAAGCGACGCTCGCGGCGATACGCAATTTCCCTATAGTTCCCATATTTCCGCAACGGACGTCTACGTTCGCAGCGGACCCGGTCAAAGCTATTATCCCACCGACAAGTTGGAGGCCGGCCAAGAGGTCGAGGTCTATCGGCATGACCCTGGAGGTTGGTTCGTCATACGACCTCCAAGGGGTAGTTTCTGCTGGGTCTCGGGGCGTTTCCTCACGGCGGGCGTCGACAATCTGGCGGTGGTCATTGAGGACAACGTCGCCGCCAGAGTGGGCAGCCGGCTGAGCGACATTCGCGACGTGGTGCAGGTGCGGCTGAACAAGGGCGAGGTCGTCGAGTTGCTCGAAGCCAAGACGATCGGCACCGGGGCCAGCAGGCAAACGTGGTACAAGATCGCTCCGCCGCAGGGCGACTTCCGCTGGGTCTCGGGCAAATACGTCGATCGCGACTATCCGGCCGACGGACTGCGGAAGACCGGGGCGACCGGCAACGACACGGTGGTTTCAGCCGGCGGAGGTTCCGGATTGAACGTGTCGCCCGGCAGCCAGACGCCGACTTCCCCACCGCCGCAACGTCTTGCCCAGCAATCGCCTGCCGTGGCGGACTCCCGCTCTTGGAATGCTGAGCCTGCCGGGCAAGCCCCGATCGCCTATCCGCCCCAGCGCGATGCTGGCCAATCGAGCGGGCCGACGCCGGAGGCGTTTCGCGCCGAATTGGGCGAGATCGATGCGAAGCTCTCGAGGATGGTAGCCGAGGAGCCGACGGTCTGGGACTTCGGCGACATGCGGATTCGCACCGAGCAACTTGTCGGCATGGCCCAGACGGCCGTGCAGACGGGCCGCGCTCGCGTGTTGTTGAACAAGATCGGTCGCTTCGAGGAGATCAAACGCCGCCACGACGCCATCAGCGCCGCCCGGGTCGCCCGGGAGCAAGTCGCCCGCCGGCAGGCCGATCGTCCCGCCGCCGCGGCCGATCCGCCCACTGCCGACGCGACGGCGCGCCGCCGTTTGGAAGAACGCTTCGACGGAGCGGGCGTGTTGGCCGAGGTCCCGTCGTCGAAGGACGGCGCCCCGCGCTACGCGTTGCTCGATGAAGCCGGCGACATACTCTGTTACGTCAGCCCGGCCATCGGCGTCAACCTGCGCCACTATCTCGGACGTCGGGTCGGTGTGAACGGCAACACGGGGGTCGTCTTCCAGCAACGGGCCCGCCACGTGACGGCCAAGCACGTCGACGAACTCGACCGTCGGCGGATGCGCTAGGGAGAGTGTCGAATGACGGGTGGCTGGGGCAAAGCGCAGCGGTGCCCCAGGTATCACGGCACTGGGGCATCGCTGCGCTTTGCCCCAGCCACCCCCGACTATCCGTCGGCTTGCTACGAAGCACTTGCGGGAGACATCTTGAAGAACATCGAACTCAAAGCCCGGCTGGCCAATCTCGACGCCGCTGGCACGACCGCCCGCTCGCTGGCCACCAAACGGCTCGCCACGCAGCATCAGATCGACACGTACTTCCACTGCCACACCGGCCGGCTGAAGCTCCGCGAGATCGACGGGCTCACCGCCGAGTTGATCTGGTACGTCCGCCCCGACGCCCAAGGCCCGAAGACCAGCGACTATTCGCTAGTGCCGGTCTCCAATCCGCAGACGCTCAAGGCCGCGCTCACCGGAGCCCTGGGCATCCGCGGCGTGGTCGACAAGCAACGCGAGATCCTGCTGTATCACAACGTGCGGATCCATCTCGACGACGTGGCCGGCCTGGGGCAGTTCTTGGAATTCGAGGCCGTCTTGGGCCCCGAAGACGACGATGCGGAGAGTCGCACCCGGCTCGACTGGCTGATCGAACAGTTCGGCATCGGCCCGGGCGATCTGCTCAGCGGGTCGTACGGTGAGATGATCGCTTAGATCAGTAGTCATCTCGCTCCGCGAGATGTCACCCGCGTCTTGCGGAGCAAGACGCCTACTTTCCGCCGAAACAGAGCACCTTTCCATCCACCGTCGCCATATACACCCGGCCGTTGGCCACCGCCATGCCGTCGTGTACCGGCGGGCTCTTCAGCGGACGTTCGGCCAGCATCTTGCCGTTGGCGGCCGAGAGGACGATCAACGTGCCGCCCTGCGTGCCTTCGATGGCCCCGGCCGGATCGTCGGCGGTAAGGAAATGGGGCGGACCGGCCAACAGCAGCGTCTCCGAAGCGGCCACCATCGCCCGGGCGACGATCGGAAGCTGCTGGGTCCAGCGATACGTCTTCTTACCTGCCGCCGCGGTTCGCTCCACGGCAAACGCCCGATAGTGCGTATGACGGCGCTCGGCATCGCGGCCGGGGTTGAAGTGGAAGACGGTCGCCCCGTCGATGCCCACGTGGGCCCCGTGGTGGATGTATTGGTTGCGGCCGAAGCCGTAGATCGACTCCTCGCCGACCGACAACAGCCGCCCCGACGGTGCCCGCATGCCCGCACCGGGCCAGCCGCCGTAGTTATTGCCCATGGCCGTGCCCACCAGCCAATAGGTGCGATGCCACCAGGTGTCGTCGAGGAAGCCGGCCGGGCTGAACAGGTGCGGCACGTCTTGCGGTTGCGGCTGACCGGACGCATCGAAACGGGTATGGCGCATATAGATCGAATCGCCGTCGCAGGAGAGCACGTCGGGCAGCGCGCCCGGCATGTCGGTGCCGCGTACGACCTCTTTGCGCTGAAAGCCGGTCTCCGGGTCGCGATAATCGAGGGTCGTTTCGGAGAGCTTTCGCCCAGAGGCCGCGTCGAGCCGCAGCAGCCGGATACCGCCGTCGAGATACGACGAGCGTCCGGCGACGCAGCAGACCACGCCGTCGCGAACCAACACGCTGCCGTGGACCGGCCAGGCCGATTCAAGTTGCCCGTACGAAACGATGCGGCGATCGGCCGGCGCGGCACGGAATCGCCACGCCAATGCCCCGTCCTTCGCCCGCAGGCAATACACCCAACCGTCGGCCGAACCGAACAACACACGGCCCTGCCAAACGGTCGGCGGGGAATCGACGCGTCCGCCGGTTGTGTAGCTCCAAAGCGGCTTGCCGTCGGAGGCGTTCAAGGCATGGATGCAATGGGCGTTGATCTGGGCCACCAGCAGCTTCCCGTCGGCCACCACCACGCTGCTGAGCTTCCCGCCCAAGTCGGTCTGCCAAGCCGGCTGTAGCTTCTCCGGCAGCGGCGAGGCGGTCCGTCCGCTGCGGGCCGGGTCGTGACGATAGGTGGGCCAGTCGGTGGAATTGATGATTTGTGATATCGGATTGATGATTTGTGTGTAGGCGGGGCCGCGCTGGAGGCGATCTTCGTCCGGATTGGGTAACGACTGCGAGGGTCGCTTCGGGGCCAGGCAGTGGAAGCCGTTGAGCTTCGAGTCGATGAAACACGCGCAGGAGTGTTGCGGCGCGTAGAGCAGCCCGTTGCAGGGCATCACGCCGTATTGGCACGTGCCGCGGGTCCAGTGGTTGGGCACCACGCCGCCGGTGGCCACGTCGATGAACTCCACGCCGGAACGCCCGAAGACCAGGTAACGCTCGGTGGCCTTGTTGCGATAGCAGCGCCCGTGGCCCATGCCGGGCGAGAAAAACTCCTTGTCGGCGGGACGCGTGCGGCGAACGTCGCCCGTCTTTGGATCGAGGCCTTCGAGCACACCGGGGTCGCTCGCCCGCACGATGCTGCCGGTCCATACCAGGCCGTCGGCCACCAACACGTCGGCCGGCGAGTTGTAGCACTCGCGGCATTTCGTGCTCCAAAGCCGCTTACCGTCGGCGGCCGAAAAGCCGATCAACTCGCCAACCGGCGCCTGACCGCCCGTGCTGGAGACGGTCCACTGCACGTCTCTTCCGGGGGCCGCGTCCTGTGGCTTTTCCGCCACCGCCCGATCGCCGGAGAGGACCACGCCGTCGTAGACGACCAGCGTCGGGGCCGACCACGTGGGCCGATTGCGGCTGACCGAACGCGCGGCCTGCCAGAGTTCCTCGCCGGAGTTGCCGTCGAGGCAGACGATTTCGTGGGTGTTTTGGAAAAAGACGCGGCCCTCGGCGGTGGCCAGCGTGGTCGGCATCAACTCGTCGGTTCGCGCGTCGCCCTTCTTCCAGAGCAGGCGGCCGGATTGGGTGTCGACCGCTACGACCTGTTTCCGCGGCGGCCGTTCCGGATACGCGGGCCGTTGCGGACGGACATCGGAAAGGCCGGGCTTCTGGCCACGTCGCTCGGCCTGCCGAACGATCTCCTGCGCTGCCCGATCACCAACGACTGCCAGCAGCGTGCCGTCTTGGTAGATGAACTCTTGCGAGTTCGCCGTGGCGTCGTACGTCCGCAGCGTTTTGCCGGTGGCGGCGTCGAGTTCGCTGATCGGCGCGTCGTAACCCAGCGTGACGTAAACCCGATCGCCGACCGCCACCAGCCGCCGGGCGATCTCGCTGGGACCGCTACGGAAGCCGCGCAGGTGCCATTGCCAGCTTGCGATCGGCCGCCGCCAGAGGACCACGCCGCTGAAGGCGTCGCGGGCGATCAGTGACCACTTCGGCTCGATGATCACGGCGGCAATCGGCGCTTCGTCTTCGATCGAAAACACCCGGCCGCCGGCCGAGACGACCGCACTGACACTGGCCAAGTGATCGTGGCTGCGGGCCCAGGTCTGCCCACCGATCCACTGCAACTGCCGCGGCGGGCCGACGATCATGTCGCCCGACACGGCGTTGTTGCTGGCGTCGTAGAGGAAATGCGTCCACTCGTCGATCTCCTCCGGCCGCGACTTGACGGTCTTCTTCCACCCGTCACCGTCGGCCACGTACGCCACGCCGCCCGGCGCCAATACTCGTAGCACCTCGTCCATCGCCACGCCGCCGAGCTCTTCCGCCACCAGCAGCTTCACCAGCCCGTCGACGTACGGCAGCCGGCCGCCTTCGAGCCGGTCCACCGCAACCTTGCCGTATAACCCCCGTGCCGCAAGCTTCTCGCGAGCCCGGCGCACGTTCTCCGCGTCGGCGTCCAGGCCATGCACGAGAAACCGCTCGTCCGCCCGCAGCGCCGCCGTCAATTCGCCGTCGCCGCAGCCGAGATGCACGACCAGCCCGCCTTCGACGCCGGTGGCCTCCAGAATCTTCGCCGCCTGCCGGCTAGTGGACGCCGAGTCTTCCGCCCCGAGCGTCACGCCGGCGGATGCCGCCAAGCATGCCGTCGTACCGACGGCCCACAATCGAATCGCGATCGTTCGTCCGAACATCGGATGATCTCCTGTTGCCGAGTGGCCCAATTAGCCCCGCCGGCCCATTGTAAGACGCCGGCCAACCGGGTCAACCGAGTGCAGATCGCAGTTCGGCGGCCCGATGAGCGATGTCCCGAGCCATCAAGCTCGGCGAATCGGGCGTGACAAACGAGTATCTACCGGCTACGATCCACTTGTGGCCCAGGAGAACCAAAGGTGTTGGGGCCTCGCTGCGCTGCGGCCACCAGCCACCCGGAGGCTCTTCTTAGACTGAGATAGGACATGTGTCGCTACGCAATGTCTGGGCCGTACAAGAGGCACTATGCGTGTTTCGCGTGTCGCAAGGCGTTCAAACAGCCGCCGATCGGCGACTGGCTGGCGGTTCGTGGCCGTGGCTTCGCCTACCAGGAATTGCGCCGTCTGTGGTCCTATCAGCGGGGGCTCGAACGCCGCGAAGAGGAGCTTGGCGTTCGCCTGTCCGATCTGGAGGCCGAATATCGCGACGCCGTACACCGATGTCCCGAGTGCGGCGATGGGATGATCGATATGGGCCTCGACTTCAAACCGCCGCGACAGGCTGACGTCAAGGCGTGGCGCCGGCTGCAAGGGCTCTATCGTGTGGGGCACGTTTTCCACACCTGCGGTTGCGACGGCCCGGGCTTCATTCCCGCTTCCACGCCACAGTACCGCCAATACCTAGAAGATCGCAAACGGCTCTACGCCGAGCACCTTCGCAGCACACAGCAGTCGACGGACTTGCACGCGGACCGAAAACGCGAAACGGCCGAATACTGGGCCGCCCGGATCGCCGCCGTGGAATCTGAATTGATGGCCCTTCGATGAGTCTCCAGTGAACGAGATCCGCAGGAGATACACGATGAAAGAAATCACGTCGGACCCCGCGCTGGTCGCCTATTGCGGCCTCTACTGCGGGGCGTGCGGGGCTTATCGGAGGGAACGCTGCCCGGGCTGCCACGGCAACGAGAAGGCGAGTTGGTGCAAGGTGCGGGCATGCTGCATCGAGCACGGTTTCGCTTCGTGTGCCGACTGCAACGAGTTCACCAATCCGAACGACTGCCGGAAGTTCAATAACTTCATCTCGAAGGTGTTCGGCTTCATCTTCCGCAGTGATCGTGCCGCCTGTATCCGCCAGATTCGGCAGCTCGGTGTCGACGGACACGCCGAGGAAATGACCCGTCAGAAGCGGCAGTCGATCAAACGATGAATACAATCACACAACACATCTTGCTGGGTGGCTGGTGGCAGAGCGCAGCGGTGCCCCAGACTTTCCGAGATTCCGGGGCACCGCTGCGCTCTGCCCCGGCCACCCCTCAAAGCCCGTCTATCGGCCCTCTGATGGCGGCGATCGTATTGAGCATCGCCGCCACGGGCCGCGCCGACGGGCCGATGTTTGATCCCGCCATCGACCCGCCGGACGCCGAGTGGTGCTACGCGGCTCAGTCGACGACCGTGATCGGCCTGCCGTTCGTTCCGGAACCGGTGCAGGTGACTTTCGACGGGGCCGTCTACACGCGCTACGCGGAGTTGGCGTTCTTCTACGGCCATTCGCTGCGGCCGGTGATGGCCCGAAACAAGACGTTCCTCGACGGCTGGATCCCGGTCGTCGGCTACGGCTGGCAGGACGGTCCGGTGGCGTATCATCTGGAGGTCTTCAGCGCCGAGTTGCCGGAACTCGGCCGAGATAACCTGGTGCAGTTCGCCCGGCTCTCGATGAAGAACACCGGCGACACGGCGGCGGAAGGAGTGGTGGCCGCGGGCATACGTGGCTCGGCCGGCCATTTTCGCAAGGGCGGACCGCACGAGCCGGTTCTGCCGGCAACCCGTTTCGCCGTGCATGGAAACGGGCTGACGCGCAACGGCAAGCTGGTCTATGGGTTCTCCCCGAGCGCGGAAACGTACGCCGTGGCCGGCGTGCCGTATCGAGGGCCGTTCCGTGCGGTGGAGCATCACGTGACCGATCGCGCAGCAACCGGGCTGAGCGTCTATCGCCGCACGCTCGAGCCGGGAGCCACGTTCCACGCCATATTCAAGCTCCCCCGCGTGCCGCTCGAAAAGGCCGACAGGATAGCCGCCGTTCACGCCGCCGACTATCGAAAGCACCGCGAAGCGACAATCGCCTACTGGAAAAACCTGCTGGGGAGTTGCCGTTTCGAGATCCCCGAGCCCCGCGTTAACGACTCCTATCGGGCCGCGCTGGTGCATCTGATCCTGGCCACCCGATCGCAAAACGGCCGGCGCCGCCAAGGCAGTGGACTCCCCTACGACGCCCTCTTTCTGAACGACTACATGGACATGCTCCTGGCCTACGACACGGCCGGGCTGACACAGTTCGCCGAACCGAACGTCGACTGGCTGATCGCCAAGCAACACGCCTCGGGCATGTTCATCGACGTACACAACCGCGGCAACGACGAGATCGTCACTTCCCACGGCCAGGGACTCTTCGCGCTGGCCTACCACCACGTGATCACCCGGGATCGAGCGTACGGCGAGCGGGTCTATCCGCAGATTCGCCGCGGCGTGCGGCTGATCCTCGACGATCACCGATCCGATAAGCACGGTTTGATCCGGCCGTCGATCCCCTACGACGCCCCCATGGTCACCGGCTACCATACGTGCCACAACCTGTTCGCCCTGTTGGCCCTGCGGACGTCGATTCGGGCGGCCCGGCTGTTGGGAAACGAGGGCGATGCGGACGCTTGGAGTAAGGCCGAACAGAGCTACGCCGCGGCGATCGTCAAGGCACTCGATCGGATCTACGAGAAGGAGGGATACGTCCGATCGGGGCTCTACGACTGGACGCCCGGACTGGTCCAAGGCCGCGGCCCGGTGAACGAGTTTCCGAATCAGGATTGGGAGAACAACCTGCTGGTCTACCCGACCGAACTCTTCGGTCCACACGACCCGCGCGTCCGCACCACGCTGGCGACGATCCGGGCGCGGAAGTATCGCGAGGGCTGCATGACGTATCGCAACGGGATGCACGTTCACCAGTACGTCACGCTGAACCAGGCGAACCAATACCGCGCGATCGGCGACCAGCGGCACGCGCTGTTGGACCTCTATCACGTGCTGCTGCACAACGGCTCGACGCACGAGGGATTCGAGAACCTGGTGGTGCCGTGGTCCACGCGCACGCCCACTGCGAGTTGTCCACCGCCACACGCCTGGGCCGCCGCCAAGACGGCCCTGTTCATTCGCAACATGATGGTCTGCGAATACGGCGGCCGTGCGGGAATGCTCGAAGGCGAGCGGGATCTGCACCTCTTCTCGTTGATCTCGCCGGCGTGGATGCGGCCGGGCCGTCGGGTGGCGATTCGCAACGCGCCGACGGAAATGGGGCGTGTTTCGGCGCTGCTTTCGTTCACGTCGGCCGGGGCCGAATTGGCCCTCGAGGCCGATTTCCGGCGGCCGCCGCGTTACGTCGTGTTTCGCATTCCGTATGGCGTCGAACTCGAAGCGTTCACGTCCGACGCCGACACCGCGTTTACAAGCGACGGGCAACTCTTCTTCACGTCCGATATGACCCGAGCGTCGATTCGCTGGCGCGCAAAGCCGGGCGCGCACGACGGCAACTATCAAGCAATTCTCGAAGGCTATCGGCGCGAGTACGGCTTCATCGTCAAAGACGACAACTACGACCCGGCCCGGGCCGGCAAGCCGTTCTTGTTGCCCGACGAACGGGACCATCCGGCCGAGCCGTTGAGCTTCGATCTGGTCCGCCGGGCGTTCTGTAAGGAGTACGGCCGTCGATTCGAAGAGTACGTCGCCAACGGCGGCGCGCCCTATCCGGTCGAACCGCCGCGGCTGCTTGATGCGGCCGAGCGGCGGGCAGAGTTCGTGAAGCGTTTCGGCAGCGTCACGCCGGCCACGCTCGGCATTACCACGGGCCGCCCGGCAACCGCGTCGGCCTCGATCGCCGCCCATCCACCCGCGCTGGCGGTCGACGGCAACGCCTCCGACCTGCGATCGAGTTGGCAGACCGATCCGTACCCCGCAACACTGACCATCGATACCGAGGCGATGCGGACGCTCGGCGCCATCCACGTCTGGCCCTACTGGGGCGCCGGCCGCTACTACCGCTACACCGTCGAAGTCTCACGCGACGGCAAGCACTGGCAACGCGTCGGCGACAAGAGCCGCAACACCACGCCGGCCACGCCCAAGGGCGACCGCTTCGAGTTCGAGCCGTTCGAGGCCCGTTACATTCGAGTGCATATGCTCTACCACAGCCTCAACAAGGGCGTGCATATTGTCGAGGTCAAGGCGTTTGCGGCGGACGAAGAGTGACGTGGGCGCGGTTCATCCGATTTCGGCGATCCCCCGTTTAGCCGCCGCCGGTACGGCGGCGTAGCATCAGACAGCGTTACGCCGCCGTACCGGCGGCGGCTAAACGCGAGAGGCACAAGGCGCTCCGGTGCGTTGCACGCACCCTACCGCCCCAACTCATCCGCCAATCGCCCGGCGTCGTAGACCTTCCTGAGCGCTTCGAGAATCGCCGCCGAGTGGACGCTCACCGCTCGGGCGACGTCGTCGGTGTAGATGTAGTCGGCGGTGAGCGACTGGATGTTGCCGTCGAAGATGATGCCGACAAAGCGGCCGGCGCGGTCGATCACGGGGCTGCCGGAGTTGCCGCCGATGATGTCGGCCGTGCAGACGAAGTTCATCGGGGTCGACGCGTCGAGCCGATCGCGGGCGGCGTGCCAACTTGCGGGAAGCTCCCAAGGTTCCTTCGCTCCGTGCCGTTTTTCGTGCTCGAAGGCTTCGCCGATCGTGGTCCACGGCGGGATCGGCCGGCCGTTTTCGACGTAGCCTTTGACCGGGCCGAAGGCCAGGCGGAGCGTGAACGTGGCGTCCGGATAGCCGTCGGTGCCTTGGATGGCCGATTGCACCTCGGCGATTTGGGCGTAGGCCTGGCGCTGGAGTTCGTCCAACTCGTCGTGGATCTTCCGCAGCCGGCGCCATTCCGGTTCCATCGCCCGGGCGAGTTGGATCAGCGGATCGCCGGAGGCCTCGATCGCTTCCCGACCGCCCTCGGCCAACTCCTTGCGAACGGCAACGTCGGTCAGCTTCGTTCCGGCGAGCAACTCGGCCGCCCTGGCTGACGGCGTTTTGCCGGAAAGCACCGTCTCGACCAGCGGATGATCCCCGCCGCGGCGCTCGACGAACAGTGCCAGTGAGTCGGCCAGCGTGATTTGCTCGAGATCGTCGTAGATCGGGGCCGTGGAATACAACTGCTGCAAGAGCGACTCTCGGGCCGATTCGCGGAATTCCCGCAGCCGCTCGGCGTTGGGCTTCTCGTCTTCGGCCGCCATCAACACCAATCGCTGGGCCGTACGGAAGCGCCGTCCGGAAAAGCTGGCCGTTTGACCCAGCAATAGTCCGCGGCGGGTTTGCACGTCGAGGATCTGTTGCCAGGCCTCGGTGTGCTCGCGCAGCTTGGGGTCCTTCTCCACCTGCCGAAGCAGCTTGCGTTCTTCCCGTTGCTTGCGGGCCATCAGTGCCGGGTCTTGCAGGCCCTGCAACATGCCGGTGTAGGCCTTGCGTGCGTTTTGGATGCCGTGCAAGTCGTCGTTTGCGCGGCGCTTTTGTTCTTCGCCTTCGAGGCTGAACTGTTGCAGGAGGATCTCGCGCCGCCGCATATAGTCGAGCCGATACGGCAGGTCGCGGTCGCGTTGGGCCTTTAGGGCGGCCACCGTATAGATCCGCCGCGTGCGTCCGGGATTGCCGCAGACAAAGACCACCTCGCCGTCGTCGGCACCGGTTTCAGAGAATTCGAGGAAGTGCTTGGTCTTCGCCGGCTTGCCGTCTTCATAAACGCGGAACATACAGACGTCGAGGCAGAAGCGGGGATACTCGAAGTTGTCGGCGTCGCCGCCGAAAAAGGCGATCGCCGATTCCGGGGCCCAAACCAGCCGCACGTCGGTGTATTTGCGGTAGCGATAGAGGTGATACTTGGCTCCGCCGAAAAGCGTCACCACGTCGCTTCGCAGGCCGGTCTTTTCGAGCGACTCCTTCTCGATCTGCGACATCACGGCCCGGCGTGCGGCGGCCGCCTCGGCCGCGGTAGCGTCGGACTTCACGGCGGCCAACACCCGTGCGGTGACGTCTTCAACGGCCACCAGTTGGTTCAGTTCCAGGTCCGGCGCCTCGAGTTCCTCGGCCGGCGTCTTGGCGTAGAAGCCGTCGCGGTAGACGTTACGTTCGGGCGTGGAGAGTTTGTGCAGCGTGTCGGCTCCGACGTGGTGGTTGGTCAGCACCAGCCCCGTGCTGGAGACGAACGAGGCCGACCCACCCGAGTTGAACCGCACCGATGCCAGCCGCACGTGCTCGACCCACTCGTCGGTCGGCTCGAAATCGTATTGCGATTTGAGATGCGCTTTTGGCAAATCGTCCAAGAGCCACATGCCTTCGTCGGCCGAGGCCGTCGTGCAAGCGGTGAGACACAACAAGAGGAGCACGTATCGGAAACGTCGACTGGCGATCTGCATGGGGCCGTTCTCCAAGTAGGGCAACGGGTGGCTGGGGTCGAGTGCAACGAGCCCCCAGTGAGCTACATTCTGGGGGCTCGCCGCACTCGACCCCAGCCACCCACGGTATGCGCTCTGAATTCTTGCGAATTCAGCTACATCTTACGCGACGGGTAAGGCAGGGGCAATCGCGCGCGACTTGCACGCCGGGCAGCCGCCGACTAGCCTGTATGGTGAGTTGCCCTCTTCGTGGGACCGGAGATACCGATGAGACCGTTTGTCCGACACCTTGCCTTGCCAGTAATCCTCCTCGCGTGCCATGCGGTCGACGCGCTTGGGGCCGACGCGACACCCCGGCCCCGCCGTGGGTCGCGACTCTTCTTCCGTATGCTCGGTGCGCAGACCAACGCCCCGATCCTTCCCAAAACGCGTTCCGCCTGGACACAGGACCGGCAGACGCGGACCGGCAGCACGGGCTCGTCGGACTTGGGGTTCTCGGAGTATCCGTTCTGCTTCGGCACAATGGATTTCACGTTCATCGAAGAGCACGCCGTCTACCCGCGGCTGGTCTCCGGCGCGAAGGCCGACGAGTCGATCGTCAACACGGCCGATATTCTCGTCGACCACGTCTATCAGCCCGACGGATGCGTTTGGGGGGCCGCCGGTCGGGAAATTGTGCAGACGTTCACGGCCACGCGGCCGGAGTTGGTGAGCATGACGATGTTGGTGGCGTCGGAGCCGGGCACGTTTCGCGCGACGCTGCACGAAGGCGGACCCGGCGGGCGGCAGATCGGGCCGGCCAAGACGTTTTCGTCGGGACATTCAACTGGTTGGGGCACGGCCCGATGGACGGGCGGACAGGCCCCGCTGGAAATCGGGCGGACCTACGGCCTGCGAATCGTGCGTTGCGACGGCAAGGCCTGGACGCCGTACCTGCACGCCACCGGCAACGCTTACGACGGCGGCATGCTCTCGATCGACGGCCGGCCGCAGCCGGATTCGGACCTGGCGGTCTGGATCGTTGAGGAACCGGCCGATCTGCGTCGGGCGATCATCGACGGGGCCGACGAAAACGGCTGGACGTTTGCAACTACCGCCGTGACGTTCCGGCCGCGGACGCCCAGCGTGCGGTTGATTTCGCTGTGCGTTTCGCCCGTGACGGCCGACGACCAAAGCGGCGGGCATTGCGATCTGGTAGCACGGGTAACCACTCCGGACGGAGAAGTGGCGGCCGGGCCGAAGCGGTGTCTGGCCGTGGGGTCCAAGGGAGGTTCGCTTACGGCCCATCTTCTGTTTGCCGGCGACGAACTCGAGGTAACGCCCGGCGAGCCGTATCGCATCGAGGTCACGACCATGCCGCACAAGCAAGAGGAGTTGCCGCCGGATGCAGCATTTGCTGCGGTGAAGCGCGACGTCCGCGCTCGCGTTTACGGCGAGCCGCAGCCGGGCGCCATGCCGTGTATCCACAACCTGCGGATCACGTACAACAAAGACAGCGAACTGCAATTCAATTGGTCGCAGCCGATACCGGCCACCACGCAGATCGCGAGTTGGGGCTTAGGTGTCAACGGCGGCAAGGTGTTCGAGGTTCCGCCCGGCAAGACGGAAATCGCCATCGGCAAGTTCTGGGCCGGTCACGACTACGAACTCCAACTCACTTCGACCGGCCCCACCGGCCTGGCGTGGACCACGCCGCGCTATCTGATGCGGATGTTTCGCGGCACGGAGATCGTGCCGCTGAAGCAGCCGGAATATCCGCCGGCGTTTGTGACGATCGCCAAACCGCGGCTTTCGGCAGCGCCGGAGTATGGCCCGTTGCGATATCTGTGGCAGGTGCCGGTGGACAACGGGGATTTTGAGGAAGGGCTCGAAGGTTGGAAGTGCTCCGGCGAGGACGAGATCTAC